>JBBDIG010000019.1:0-95015 GCA_040880525.1 Bacteroidia bacterium | reverse complement strand
AATATATTGCTACATAACCCTACCCGGTCAATGTGCCAAACAAGATCGGTAAATAGTATTGTAGGTTTGGATCACTTGTGTCCGCGATGGGTTGAAACGCCATCGCTACGTAGCCGGAATTCGATTCACAACAAAAAATAATCACCATGTCACAAACCTATCATTCAATTTGGCTGCATCTGATTTGGTCAACGAAAAACCGGGAGCCCCTTTTAACAAAGGAAATCCGGTTTAGCCTTTTTGATCAGATCCGCGAAATTTCCAAGGAAAATGATTATTACCTGGATTTTATTAATGGAGTTGAAGATCACCTGCATTGCCTGGTATGTCTGAAACCAAAATATGCAGCAAGCGATATGGTTAAGCAACTAAAAGGTGCATCTTCAAAATGGCTAAATGAGCAAGGATTAATTGAAGGCTCATTTGCCTGGCAAGATGGTTACGCTGTTATATCCGTTAGCCCCTCACACATAATAAACGTGAGAAATTACATCAAGAACCAGGAAAAACATCACCAGGAAATGAGCCTGAAAAATGAATTGAAAAGTCTGGAGATGCAAATCGAGGGAATGGTATAGCTACGTAGGGTAGGGTTTCAACCCTACCCGGTCTCACAGCACCGGAAGCAGGGGGAATAGCCAAAAACCCGCGATGAGTTGAAACGCCATCGCTACGTAGCCGGAAATATATTGCTACATAACCCTACCCAGTCAATGTGCCAAACAAGATCGGTAAATAATATTGTAGGTTTGGATCACTTGTGCCCGCGATGGGTTGAAATACCATCGCTACGTAGCCGGAAATATATTGCTACGTAACCCTACCGGTCAATGTGCTAAACAAGATCGGTAAATAATATTGTAGGTTTGGATCACTTGTGCCCGTGATGGGTTGAAACGCCATAGCTACGTAGCAAAAATCGGTATCTCAACATGCAGAATTTTGATCTAAATTTCCCGGCAAATTCTGCGTTACAATGAAACAACTTTTTCGCATTGTGATGGGCTTTTGTATGCTTATGATGAGCAGCCAACCGCTGGTAGCACAAAAGCCTAACCTTGACTCCCTTTGGAGTGTGTGGAATGACAATTCCCAACCCGACACGAACCGGCTGAAGGCCATTGACAAAATAGCTTTTCAGGGCTACCTGTACAGCCAGCCCGATTCAGCTTTCCACTTTGCGCAAATGGAGTATGATTTTGCGGCTGCTAAAGGACTGAAGAAGTTCATGTCCTATGCGATGAACATCCAGGGAATTTCATTTCGCCTCAGGGGGGACTACCCCAGGGCACTGGAGTATTACCAAAAGTGTTTAGTGATCCGGGAGGAAATGGGGGATAAAAGAGGAATCGCTGGCTCCCTGAATAATATCGGGCTTGTGTATTATAATCAGGGTCAATTTCTCAAAGCGCTGGAATATTACCAGCGAAGTTCCGTAATCTATGAGGAATTAAAGGATAAAACAGGTGTGGCCAATGCCTTTAATAATATTGGTATTATATACGTGAATAATAAGGATAAATCCAAAGCATTGGAATATTTCCAAAAAAGCTTAGAAACCTGGGAGGAAATCGGAGATCAAAGAGGAATTGCCGGCTGCCTGACCAATATAGGAAACATTTACCAAGATCAGGGTGATTTTCCCAAAGCACTGGAAACGCTACAAAGAGGTTTAAATATCTACCAGGAAACCGGTGATAAAAAAGGTATTGCTGATTGCCAAATTAATTTAGGGAATACTTATAAAGCCCTGGGCGACCATTTACAGGCGCTGGAATATCTGCAAAAAAGCCTGATGAACTATGAAGAGATCGGGGATAAAAATGGAATTGTTAATTCTCTGAATGGTATCGGAAGCCTTTATGGCATTCAGGGAGATAACCAAAAAGCTATTACCGAATGTCAAAAAGCCTGGCAACTGGCAAAAGAGATCGGAAGTTTTGAAATTCAGAAGGATGCCGCCAAATGCCTATATGATGCATACAAGGGTCTCGGAAATGGTAACAAAGCTCTGGAATATCATGAGCAAATGCTGGCGCTAAATGACAGCCTCCAGACAGAAGAAACCGCCATGCAGTTGGAGCGCATGGAATTTCAAAAGCAAATGCTGGCGGACAGCCTGAAGAAGGAAGAGGAAAAACTGAAAATACAAATGGCCCACGAGGAAGTGGTGAGGAAGGAAAGCCAAAAACGCAATATTGCCATCGTTTCCGGATTTGTCTTCCTGCTGATTGCGGGAGGGCTTTATAACCGCGTTCGTTACATCCGGAAGTCCCGCGCTGATATATCCAGGGAAAAAGACCGCTCTGATAATCTGTTGCTCAACATTCTCCCAGCCGAAATTGCTGAGGAGCTAAAGGCCAAAGGCCGTGCAGAAGCCCGGGATTTCGATTTGGTCAGCATCCTGTTTACCGATTTCAAGGAATTCACCCAGGCCTCGCAGCAGCTCAGTGCCAAAGAGCTGCTGCAGGAGATCAACACCTGCTTCGAAGCATTCGATGCCATCTGCGACAAATACGGCATAGAAAAGATCAAGACCATTGGTGATGCCTACATGGCTGCCGGAGGCTTACCCGTGCCTACTGACGATTCAGTGAAAAATATTGTGCGGGCTGCTTTAGAAATGCAAAACTTCATTGCGCAACGAAAAGCAGCTAATAAGGTAAGCGGCAAACCGGCCTTCGAAATGCGCGCAGGGATCCACACCGGCCCCGTGGTAGCGGGCATCGTAGGTGTGAAGAAATTCCAATATGATATATGGGGCGATACAGTGAACACCGCCAGCCGCATGGAAAGCGCAGGTGAAGTCGGGAAAGTCAACATCTCTCAAAGCACCTACGAGCTGATAAAAGATGATCCAGACTTCACATTTGAAGAAAGAGGAAAAGTAGAGGCCAAAGGAAAGGGACCCGTTGAGATGTGGTATGTTTCAGTGAGCGGTGAACAGTGAGCAGTTATCAGTGGTGCTCTGTTCAAATTAATTTCTTCAAAGGGTTCGCAATGACGATAAAATGAGCGCGTAAAACGGGAATCCCGGTAGGGATTTAATACCGGTAGTAACAAAAGGATAACCCAGCGGGCTGAAAATAACTCACACTCCGCTGAAAATGCGGAGCGAGAGAGCGACAATAATTTATAGCGACAAGGCATAAGCTTCAGCAAAATTTCTCAAGACGTAGCCGTCACCCCCGCAACACGGGGGCGAATGGGATAGGCATAACCCCTGTTTATTGTTCTGAGAAATATGCAAAAAAGTTTGGTTAAAAAAATACAGTTTTTCATCAATGTTACATTTAATTTGGTGAGACAATGTATTTGTCGTAGTGTTGCAAACATAAATTGATTAAAAGTTAGATAAGCTTTAAATTGATGCACAACTGATTAAATTAAACCCGGATTCAAAATTTATTTAACATTTAAAGAAAAATTATTTTATGAGAAGGATTTTCAACGTATTTAAAGCAGCACTCCTATGTGCATTTTTTTCGTTCACGGCTTGTGATGACGATGTGGCAGAACCTACAGATGAGACAGCGGCTGCAATTGAGATATCTTGTGATTATTTTAGTGAGAATGAAAACGCAGTATTGGTCGACAATGCTAATGCGCCAATAGATTATATAATTGATTGCCTCGTTAGCATAGGCGATGATGTTAAAATAGAGCCTGGCGTTACAATAGCTTTTGAGCAGGGTGCAGGGTTTAAAGTGATGTCAGACGGCTCTCTCAATGCTGTAGGAACAACTGAAAATCCAATAACTTTAACAGCCACAGATGAGCAAAAAGGATGGTGGAGGGGAATTGAATTTTTTAGCACCAATAACAGGAACAAAATATCCCATGCTATAATTGAATATGCAGTAAGCGGGGGAAGCACCATTAATGGTGAGGCTGCAATTGCTATTAGTAATTCCGCCTCGTTGGAACTTATCCATACGACTATTCAGAATAGTTCGGAAAATGGTTTGTTTATAGAAACCCGTGGCATTTCAGGTAGTGATGAGGATCGCATTGAGGCGATAACCCTTCAGGGAAACACCTACACCGAAAATAAATTTCCTGTAAGTATTCCCTTTTATATGATAGGAAATCTGGATGCAAACGATGACTATTCCGGCAACGAACAAGACAATGTGATTATTCATTCGAGCCAAATGAGTGGAGTTTCAATTAGCATGCATGCTTTAAATGTGCCTTATCAATCTACAGGCAACCTTCATCTTTCAAGTGATGATAACGCTACACATCTAACCATTGAAGCCGGTGCAGAGCTTGAAATGGCGGCCGGGAGTAACTTTATTGTTTTTGGTGGAACTAATTATCTTACAGCAACAGGCACTGCAACTGAACCGATTATTATCCGGGGTGCAGATCAATCTCCGGGTTCCTGGGAAAACTTACGGTATAGAAGAAGCGGGCCGGCAAATCACAACATATTAGAGCATGTACAAATTAGCCATGCCCGATCAGATGTTAATAATCATAGCGGTGCACTGAATTTAGATTTTGTAACAAACACGCTTAAACTAGTATTAAACGAGGTTCACTTTTCTGAAATTGCCGGGACAAACTGCCCTATTGAATATAGTGGCGATTTGAGTGGACTTACGCATTCAAATTTAAGTGATGATGAAGGAGAATTGCCCGGGTGCCTTTAAGCTTTTGATGAAGTCCCAAGTACCGGAGAAAGTAAAACTGTCTGTTTTGGAATAGTACTACCTATACAGGACGGACAGCCATAAGGGTGGCCGCACACGAACTTAGCGAAGCGGCCTCACGAATACCTTAAAAAATCAATTATAGCTATGAATAATGGGAGGTCGGCCGGTAGCCAAATACCCGCCTGATGAAAGGTGGATATGAACCAATGCCCGGCTGCTACCAACAAATTGCCTGCAACTTAACGACAGGCCATAGTCCTTGCGGAAACGAGCACAGAGAATTGACAATTCTGATATGGCTATAATTATAGTAATTAGGCTATAAACTTTAGCAAATTCCTCAAAACGTAGCCGTCACCCCGAATTGCGGACTACTGGGGAAATAAGTCATGCTAACAGGATACGGGCGAGAGATTCAGGACCGCTCTGATAATCTTTTTGTTGAATATCCTCCCGGCAGAAATTGCAGCAGAACTCAAGGAAAAAGGTCGTGCAGAAAAACGTGACTTTGACATGGTGAGCATTCTGTTTACCGATTTCAAGGAGTTCACCCAGGCCTCGCAGCAGCTCAGTGCCAAAGAGCTGGTGCAGGAGATCAACACCTGCTTTGAAGCCTTCGATAAGATCTGCCAAAAATACGGCATAGAGAAAAAATCAAAACCATTGGAGACGCCTACATGGCTTAGGGTGTCCTGCCTGTGCCAACTGAAGTTTCAGTGAGAAACACCCTTATCTCGCCTTTTCCCTTCGCCACTACATTCCCCCTCGCTTCAAACTGGAATTGCGGATCGTCCAGGAGCAGTTCGTTTTCTTTTGGATTTAGCATTTTAATAGAAACATAAACAACACTTTCTTGTCCATGCACTGGCGCAATGTTGATTAAGTACAAGTCGGTTGCAATAGAACTCAATTTGTCATTTACGTTTGAAAAGTAAAAAGTCCAATATGGCTGATAGTCAGCTTTCTTTTCTGTTTGTCCGAATAGTTTACTTAAAAATTCCATTATCAGTATTAAGATAAAGAGTGGAGAGGATATTTTGACTTTCTTTATCCTCTGCCAAGACAAATGCAAACAATAAAAAACGGACGTGTTCTTGAACAACTTGAAAAAGGTGGAGACGACTTAACCAAACCAAGAGAAGTTTTCCATTGGATTTATTTCAAAACCCAAAACGAGCTTGACCAGTTTGAGAATTTTACTGACAGTTTAGGATTTGAAACGAAAAATAAAGGTAAAACCGAACAGCCTAATGAATACAAGTTTGTCATTTCAATTTCAAGAGTTGACAAAGTTGGATATGACGAAATTGACGATTACACTTTGGAACTTTGGGAAAAAGCCCAAGAATTAAATGGAGACTATGACGGATGGGAAGCTTCGATAGAAAAATAAAAAACCTGTGGGTAACAGCGTATATAACTTATGGCGGGAAAGTGGTAAATTCAAGTTTTGAGCTTTTAAGTAAGTTTGTTGATAGCCGAAAGGAAGGTGCTTTGAAAACCGCCACAGGTCATATAAGCGAACCGTTGGCGGCATGTGTAACGAAGGCAGTAACAACATAAATCAATGCAAGACAAACTATTTGAATTTATATCAAAATACATTTCTCTGACAGAAGATGAGAAGAACGCAATACTTTCGTTAGACATATTCCGCTCTGTTAAGAAGGGGACTACTTTACTCAAAGAAGGACAGAAATCGCAGTATCACTATTTTGTTCTAAAAGGTTGCATCCGGAAATATTACATCATAGATGGTGAAGAAAAAACTACCGCCTTTTTTACAGAAACGGAAGGCTTAACACCTCATTGTGTAATCAATAAAGCCCCTTCCGAATATTATGTATCTTGTGTGGAAGACACAATTCTGATAGTTGCAAACCCAGATATGGGAGATGAACTAAATGCTAAATTTCCTAAATTTCAACTAATGTGTGGAGTATTGTCGGAAGAACTTTTAGCAAAGCAGCAAATTAATTTTGACGAGTTTAAGACCTCTTCCCCTGAACAACGATATTTAAATTTATTACAGAAGAGGCCAGACCTTATTCAGCGTGTGCCACAACACCAATTAGCAAGTTTTTTAGGTATCAAACCTCAATCATTAAGCAGACTAAGAGCAAGAATTCTCGAAAAAAAGAGCTAAAACGTATTTCTTAACTTAAGTGAACGAGCGAGTGTATCTTGCCAATTTACTTTTGCATTATCGTTTAACATCAATTAAAAACAGATATGCAAAAGAAATTTTTTTGGTTCGCCTTGACCTTAATGATGGCAAGCACTCTACAAGTTAATGCACAATATGCCAAACAGGACAGTACTTACAAAAAGTTTTTCATAGGGAGTTCATTCCTGATGTTAGGAAATTTAATTCCTAACGACCCAGCATCACCTGAGTATGTGCAATTAAATGTTGGTTATAGAATAACACCTATAGATGTTGTCTCCATTGAATTTAAAAGATCCATTTATACTTGGCCTATAGGTATCCCTTTTGGACCATCATTTAATGCACCGGGACTAAACTACCCCGGACATGCACGCATACTTGCACCAACATTAGGATACCAGCGTTTTTGGTGGAAAGGAGTCTATACATCCGTTCATGCATTGAATGCTTTTGAAAAATATATGGATGAGGATAATAAAAAGATTGGAAATGGATACACGTTATATCTGAACTTTCATTTGGGTTACCAGTTTAAGTTTTTTAAAAACCGATTCTTTTTTGAACCAGCTATTGGATGTAGTTATTGGCCTGTAAGAACTAATGAACCACAATCTTTTGAAGAAAAAGAAGGAAAATGGCCTAACTACTTTATTCAACCTGGGCTTCATTTTGGGTATAACTTTTAGTAAAGTTACCGACAATTTAAACATCTTCACAAAACCAATTAGCAAGTTGTTTACGGCATAAAACCACAATCAGGATGCAGGCTAAGGGCAAGAATTCTTGAAAAAAATAAAAGTTAAGATTCATTTCTTAACTTAAGTGAACGAATTCGAGCAACCTTCCCATCTACTTTTGCAGTATCGTTTAACATAAAAAAGTAAAGAAATGCAAAAGAGAATTTTATTCATTGCTTTTGTCTTAATGATAATAAGTACGCTCCACCTCAAAGCACAATATGCTGAAACAGACAGCACATACAAACGATGGTTTGTTGGTAGCACTATCTTTTTAGTAGGTAATTTAGCTCCCGTAAACCCTCCCAGCTTCGCTCAACTCAACTTAGGCTATCGCATTACAGGAAAGGATGCAATTTCCCTTGAACTAATAACCTGGAAATATGCCTTGCCACTTGGCATTAACCCATTTTTTAACAAATCGTACGGAAAGCCGGAAGAGGAATTTCCTGGTTATATAAGAGAATATGGGATTGCTGTTGCTTATCAAAGGTTCTTTTGGAAAGGTTTTTACGTAGCAGTTCACGTAATGCCTACTTTGCAAATATTTGTGAATGAAAACGGTAATAAGGTGGATAATGGTTTCCATATATTCAATACCAATCGAGTTGGATATCACATTAAACTCTTTAAGGATAGATTTTTTATAGAACCATCAATTGGTATTGCTGGCCGTCCTTATCACACTAAAATGCCTGACGGTTTTAAAGAAAAAGATGACAAGTGGTCAAAATACACGCCTGAACCGGGGCTGCATTTCGGATTTAATTTTTAGTTGATAATTATGAATACACAAAAATTACCACGAAATGCACTGGAAGACATCACCCCTCCTACACCTTCACCACTACAGGCACCAAAACGGTAAAGCTCACTATTAAAAGTACGGATGGCTGCCAGCACCAAAAGATAAAAATCATTGATATTTATGATAGGCCCGATGTGGATTTTACTATTGACAAGGACATTCAATGCCTGAAAGACAATATATTCCTCTTTACAAATACAAGCCAGAACAGCGGACTACCGATGGGATATCAATGGAACTTCGGGGATGCAACTACCTCGGTGCAAGACAATCCCATCAAGAATTACAACGCAGCAGGCATCTATAATGTAAAGCTCATAGCCACGGTGGGTATTGGATGCAAAGATTCTGTGAGCAAAATGGTGAATGTTATGGCACCTCCCGTTACTCCGGCTATTTCAGGGAAAGACCTGACGCGAGCCGCCATTGATACTTATAGTGTGGTTAACAACCCCGGCTCTACCTACGACTGGGTAATAAACGGGGGCAACCAAATTGCGGGTGGTACAGGAAACGAAATGGTAGTGCAATGGACAAAAGATGCTGGCGCAGCTACTGTGAAGGTGACGGAGACCTCCAGCAACGGCTGTGTGGGTAATCTTGAAGTCAAAAGGGTAACTTTACTATGGCCGGCTGCGATAGACGAATCAGGGAGAAGTAATCTTTCCCTGTTTCCCAATCCGGCAAATAATGCAGTGGTACTTACTGGCAGCAACATACCGCAGGGCTACTATACGTTGACGCTCATAAACCAGTTAGGCCAAGTCGTCTATTCTCAGGATTGGCAGCAGCAGGAAAATTCCATGAGCAGAAGTTTGAATTTAGCTGAACTGGCACCTGGCATTTACATGGTGGTTGTTCAGTCAGATAAACTGCGGCTGCTGGAGCGGATCGTTATAGAGAGATAGGAAAATCCTCATTCCCCTGTCAACCGATGCTTCAGTAAAGAAACCTGTTCTGGTGGCGCTGGAAATGCAGGACCTCATCAGCAAACGCAAAGCTGGCAAGCAGCGGAGAGGTGAGCAAAGTCAACATCTTACAAAGCACATATACGCTGCTCAGGAACGAGCCGGAATTCCAGTTTGAAGCGAGGGGGAAGTAGAGGCGAATGAAATTAGTGGGTTTGCCTTAGTATTGGCGAATTGCTATATATTTGACGGGAGGCAGTTGCGGTTAGCCAACGGGTTTGGGGGTATAACGCTATTGCGGTTATATAAACGTTGTATTTAATAGCCGCCCGGACACGGTAGTGCTTCTAATCGGGTGACTGAAAAAAGAAAAAATAAAAGGAGGACAGTACTCCATTGACAGGAACGTTGCTGAAGAAACGATAGAGGTTCTTTGAAAATACCGGTGGACAAAAACGAAAAAAGGCCAACGCATAAGAACTTTTTTAATTGATTTTCTGCCAGCGCACAGTAAGCACATTGCGGCTGCCCTTCGGGACAGCCACAAAGAGCTTGCTCTCCCCTCCCATACTATCATGTTGAAAACTTTCCTGAAAATTATGTATGAAAACGGAAAGTAAATTCATACTTTTGGTCAAATAATGTCCAAAATATTTGAATCTAAATAAATGCTGTCAATAGGAGAACAAATAAGGAAGCTGAGAGAAGATCAGGGATTGCCTTTACGTAAAGTTGCGGCTGAACTGGACATTGACCAATCCATTCTAAGCAAGATAGAAAGAGGCGAGCGGAAAGCTTCAAAGGAACAGATCATTCAGATTGCCAGAATTTTCAAGGTGGACGAAAAAGAGCTACTTATTAATTACCTGAGTGACCGGGTACTTTACGACTTGAAGAACGAAGACTTAGCAACAGATGCATTAAAAGTAGCAGAAAAGAAAATTAAATACATGACCAAAAAACAAAATGGAAAATAAAAATTCCATACGACCTATAGAACAAGAATTGCCAAGCCATTTTGCTGACCGATTAGGCGTTGCGTACGCTTCTTCGGTTAGTCAGGAACACAAAAAGGAAAACGGGCAGTTTTTCACCCCGGTTGAAATCGCTGGATTAATGGCTTCCTACTCTGAATTTGATGACAATTCTGTTCGAATTCTTGACCCCGGATGTGGTTCTGTGATTTTATCATGTGCTTTGATTGAACACCTTGTTCTATCAAATAAAAACTTGAAGGCCATTGAATTGGTCACTTATGAAACGGATGCTGAACTTATTCCGATTTCAGAGCAATCACTTAGCTATTTGAAAAAATGGGGAGCTGACAAAGAAATTGAGATTGCAACCAAGCTTCATACTGAAGATTTCATTCTTCACAATACAGACTGCTTTAAAGAATCAGGCGATTTATTTTCCAAGCCAGTTGAGCAGTTTGATATTGTTGTTTCAAACCCTCCTTATTTCAAACTATCTATTGACGACAAAAGAGCAAAAGTTGCTAAAGTAGTAGTAAATGGCCACCCGAATATTTACGCCATCTTCATGGCTTTATCCGCAATACTGCTCAAAGAAAATGGCGAGTTAATTTTCATTACTCCACGCAGTTATGCGGCAGGCGGATATTTCAAAATATTCCGGGAGTATTTCTTTAAACTCATTGATTTAGACAAGGTACATCTTTTTGTTTCCCGAAAAGACACTTTTAGCAGAGATAAAGTATTGCAGGAAACAGTAATCATCAAAGGAACCAAAAGACCCCAACCTGAACCACAAGTTATCATTTCTTCATCAAGCGGATTGAAAGACTTAAAGAACCCATTGATAAAGACTTTTCCGAAAAAAGACATCATAGATCTTAATTCAAATGAGAAAATCCTCTATCTACCAACAACTGACTATGATGAAGCGGTTTTGGAAATTTTCAAGAACTGGACAGGTAATTTAGCTAAATACAATATCAAGATTTCAACCGGTCCTGTAGTGGCTTTTCGGGCAAGGGATTACATAAGGGAGTCCCGAAATAATCGGGATGAAAACGGAACGGTGCAATTAGCTCCTCTTTTTTGGCTGCACAATGTGAAACAGATGATTTTGGAATGGCCTATAGTTAAACCTAAGAAAGAGCAGTACATCAATATTGAAGAGAAATCCATGCCCCTACTCATTCAAAACAAAAACTATATCCTATTGAGACGCTTCAGCAGTAAGGATGATAAAAATCGATTGATTGCAGCCCCTTACTTCTGCAACTTTATCAAAGCAGATTATATCGGAGTTGAAAACAAGGTGAATTACATCTATCGCCCAAAAGGACACCTTGAACGAAATGAAGTTGTTGGCCTTTGTGCTTTGCTCAATAGCAGCCTTTTTGATGCATATTTCAGAATTTTTAACGGTAATGTAAACGTAAGTGCCACAGAGCTTAGGGAAATGTCATTGCCTCCACTGGATACCATTCAGGAAATCGGTGACACAATCATACTATCGAACGATTTTTCAGTAGAGAAAACAAACCGAATTGTAATCGAATATTTTGAACCAGCATACAGTACATGAGTAAAATTGAAGAAACAAAACAGATTTTGGAAGCATTGGGACTTCCGAAAAGGCAGCAAAATGACCGCTCTGCATTAACGCTGCTTGCCTTGTGCAACCTGAAAGAAAGGGACAAATGGAGTAAAGCCAAAGCCGTAAGCATGTCCGTAGTGGCAATAAGGAAAATGCAAAATACGAAGGAGTAATGCGTTTCATTGCCGAGCATTACAACAAGCCGTATGCAGAGAACTCACGAGAAACATTCCGTAGACAAACGCTTCATCAATTTGTTCAGGCAGGTATCGTTAACCACAATCCTGAAAATCCTGAATTAGCCATCAACAGTAAAGACAATCATTACCGCATATCACCGGAGGCTTTGAAGGTTATTAAAACCTTTAACAGTAGAAACTGGAATAAAGAGATCAAATACTTCAAAGAAAATGTGGGCTTGTTGAGAGACAAATATCACAAGAAAAGAGAATTACGGAAAATCCCATTGATTCTGAAAGACGGAACAGAGCTTACATTTTCACCGGGCAAGCACAATGAAGTTCAGATTGCCATCATTGAAGAATTTTCTCCCCGCTTTGCTCCCGGCAGTGATTTATTGTATGTCGGAGATACTGCCAAGAAAGACCTTTACATGGACAAGAAAGGGTTAGAAAAATTAGGAATCCCGATTGACGAACACAGCAAGTTGCCGGATGTCGTTCTGTACGACAAAAAGAAAAAATGGCTATTCCTGATTGAAGCAGTTACATCACACGGCCCTGTTTCCCCCAAACGGATTGTGGAAATGGAAAAGATGTTGAAGAACTGCAAAGCAGGTAAAATTTATGTAACAGCGTTCCCGGATTTTAAGGAATTTAAAAAGCATACTACTGATCTTGCCTGGGAAACGGAAGTTTGGGTAGTTAGCTTCCCAGATCACATGATCCATTTTAACGGAGATAAATTTATGGGGCCGAGATAAAAACAAAAGGTATGGGTCAATTGGGTCAAAATGGGGCCATAATTGGGTCAGACAAGATCGTAATTGCATCTTGAGATGAATAGAAATGACGGATATGGTGGTTATTTGGCGGATAAATGAAACCCAGCTCGATTTTGCACGACCTGTCCCGGATTTTGGGGATTTCCATCCTCGTTTCCCGCAAAGCGGGACAGGCTCTGCGGTGGCACCTTATTCCAAAATCCCGTAATCGCCAAATTCTTCAGGGAAATAGGCCGGGTGGACGAACTGGGTTCAGGTGTTCGGAATACTTTCAAGTATTGCGGAATTTATACTCCTGGAACCAAACCGGAGTTTATTGAGGAGGATGTATTCAGGACGATCATTCCGCTGAAGGGTGAGGACGGAACTACCCAAATGACTACCCAAATCATTTCGGAGAAAATCCTTGACCTGCTCAGGCAATACCCTACAATGAGTAGAAAGAAACTCGCAGAAGTATTGGGTGATATTACCGAAGATGGAGTTAAGTACCATCTGGATAAACTGAAAGAAGAAGGAAAAATTGAACGCATTGGTGGAACAAGGGGAAAATGGAAAATAAACGTGTAAACGAACATGAAAATCAGTTGGCTCATAATGGGCTCAAAGGGCTCATTAACGGCTCGCAATGGGATCATGGAGGCCGACCATATTCAGACTATCGGACACAAACCCTTTTGACTATGAACATTTGATAAACATTGACTTCGGGCGGAGCGAGAGAGCGATTTTCCGAAATATCAGGTATGAGGCTTGCAAACTCATTTTTAAGCGATGGGAATTTATTGGCCAGCCGCTTCAGTTCTTTCTCAAAACGATGGGTGATCACAATACTGTAACTCATCCAAAAGGTCTTGGGCTGTTTTTAATTTAACCTTTCCCTGCTTATGGAGTCGTACCTCTTCGGCAGCTTCTTTGAGTTCATCCCAGAGTTCGGCAGCAGCCATTGACATCGGTTTTGCGGTTTTTATAAAGGTCAGACTTTTCAAAACTTTCATCCCGAATGTCGCTTCATTGTCCGGAGTCATTTAAGCGCACAAAAAAGCCCGGACTCGCATCCGGGCTTTTAACTATTCATCAAAACAGATAATTAATCAATATTTACGATCTGTCGCGAAACCGGGCTGCCATCCACTATAATGCGGAGGAGATAAACACCTGCGTTAAGTTTTAGCTCTTCGCTGTCAACTTCCACTTGTAATTTCCCGGCTTCACGGTGGCCGTTTATGAACGTCATGATATTGCGCCCTTGCATATCATACAAGCTTACCTGCACCGTGGCTGCTTTAGCCAAATCAAGTTCAATCATTGTGTGCTCCCTGAATGGGTTAGGCATTATGCTGAGTGATGACACCGAGACGGGCAATTGTCCCTTTATCCCGACAATGTCGAGGAAAACAGAATCGGTAAAGGAGGCGATGCATCCTTCCTGGCTTGTTACAGTCAGGCTGACCGTTTTCCAGCCCATGGCATCGTCATAAGAATGGGTGGGCGATATCTCGCTTGAGACTTCCCCATCACCAAAGTCCCAGCTATAAGTAGCCCCTGTAGTGCTGTTGGGCACAAAGCTGACGTCCCTTCCGGATACATCTGCGGTGAACCCCGCGTCCGGCAACGGATTCACCGTGATTTCTTTTGAAATGGAATCGTTGCAGCCGGTACCATAAGCAACCAGGCTTACGTCATAATTCCCGGCTGTATTAAAGACAAATGACGGATTTTCCTGCATGGAGGTCTGACCGCTGGTAAAGGTCCATAGATAGGAATTGGAATGCGTGGAACTGTTCGTAAAGGCCACATTGTCACCTTCGCAAATAGTTCCGGTCACGCTGAAGTCTGCTATTGGTGCATCAATAACTACAAGCGTTTGTTGCATAGAATCCATGCATCCAAAGCTGTTGGTAACGATGAGATCTACAAGATAGCTGCCTGCACTTGTATAAGTGTGGGTTTCTGTAGCTCCAGTGGCGGTTGATCCGTCACCGAATCTCCACAACCGTGATTGCACATTTGCACTGGTATCCACAAAGCTGATGTCCCGGCCCGCACAACTGCCGTCAATGGCCATTTTGGCTTCAGGGTTAGGATTAATGGTGATTGTTCTGGAAATGCTGTCCATGCAACTGTTCATATTTGTTTCTGTCAGCATGATGCTTCCAGGGCCGGATGCTGGCCATGCTACGGTGATGGTATCTGTGTTTTGTCCGCTTATTACCTGGCCACCAGTAACCGACCAGCTATAGGTGCTACCGGCAGCAGGACTGGCATTATATGATACGGTGCTTCCTTCGCAAATGCTGTCCGGACCTGATATGCCTGGTGTGGGCAAGGGAAATACATTTACGGTAACCGTATCAAAACTGCTGCACCCTGTTGGAAATGACTGCTCCAGGATGTACTCTGTGGTAACTGTAGGAGCCACGAAAGGCATGGCATCGCCAGAACTGAATCCTGCCGGAATACTAGTCCAGAGATAGCTGTTCCCGGTTTGCATGGCCGTACCTATTTGCACGGAATCACCCCAGCAAATTCCCTGATCTATACCTGCATCAGCAGAAGGAACAGGATTAACATCAATCTCAACTGTATCCTGATCGACACAGCCGGTAGAACTGCTTGTCAATTCAAGTATATAGCTTGTTTTAGCCGCAGGCATAACGGTAAGCTGCCCGTTTGTTCCGAGAACATTGTTGGTTAAGTCCAGCCACCTGTAGCTCGCACCTGTACCTGAAGTACCCAGTTGAATGGAATCGCCTAAACAGATGGCGGTGTCTGCCCCGGCATTCGCGGAGGGCAGCGCAAATATTTGTGGCGATACGACCAGGCTGTCGTTTCCAGGAACTGAGTCAACTTCACCGTTGGGCAGCAGCGATCTTGCAGCGATGTTAACCCTCGTTGTAAATGGGTAATTCCCAAGTACAACCGTATCACTTTCTGTTCTGAGCAAACTGCCATTCCAGTTCACAGAAGTTTGTGCCGTACCAGCGACATACCAGTTAATCGTTGCGCTTTTGAGTGTATCGAGTCCCAGGTTTCGGATTACTGCTGCAACTTGGAGCAATCCTTCGCAGGACCCGCTGACAGGTCGGGTAATTGCCACAATGGACGCATCATTCTGGGGAAATGGAAATTCATCCGCACCTATGTCAGGTTTGGTTGGATGGCGGAGATCACCATCAATGTCAGTAGGTACACTGCTATAGGGTCTAGCTTTCTCTTTAATGGCATAATTTGAAGCGTGGAGATCTGTAGTGCTTTTATAACCGGGATCAACATTTAGTGACTGCAGATCCCTGGAGGATCCGGATTTGAAGTTGGCAAACGAGGTATAATCGGTCCCAAGCCAATTGGCAAACTTGGATCCGGCCGAATAGACATTATTGAAATTGATGGTATCAAAATCAGAGGCTGCAGTGGATGAAGTAATGGAATAGACATAGCCGCTTCCGGTATTCACCAGATTGTTGTTAATAATCTTTACGTGAGTACTGGGATATGTGGGATGATGAAAATAAGCAGCCCCGGTTGCCAGTGAACCGGTTATCAGTACATTATTAAAATATAAGTTAATGTAATCGGCCCCATAAATTGACAGCCCGGTATTATCCTGCTGCTCGCCCATGCAGGTAATAAAGTTGTTAATAACCTGGGCAGGTGCCTGTTGGGTACTTGTGTTGGTTACAAGTACAATTCCTCTGACTACCAGGCCATTTACAGCCAGCATTCTTATTATGTTATTCTTGATGAGGAAGGATGACGAGGTTTCAAGCCTGATGGCGTACGAAACGTAGTGTCCCTGCCCAGTACCGAAGTCACCCATGTTGAAGGTATTGTTCAAAATATTCAATCCGGATTGTTGAGTCATATAAACGCCAACGCAACCTATGGTATCAAATACATTATCCTTGATGAGGTTGCCTGTACTGGACTGGAAACTGTAAACTCCGTTATAACCATAGATCATTTTATTCTGGATGATCTGGTTGCTGTCGCCATTCCCGGTGAAGAAGATACATGAACCAATCCCGTACTGAAACCCAAGCGTGGTGTTGCTGGGCATTTTATACCCTTTCATCCAGCAGCGCAAAAAGGTGTTATGGTCAGCGTCATTGGTAATTTCAATAACCGTAGAATAGGTAAGGTTACCGGTTCTTTCAAAGCCAATTTGCTGAAAGGTAACGTGATCGGCCCCATCAAGCTGCAATACATAATCATCCGTGGCAGAGCCGGACGATGCAAACTGGAGCCGGCAGGCGGTGCTGTCTCCACCGGCAGATCTAAAGGTAATGGTATTTGTAGCGGATGCCCCTGAAATCGCACCAATTGAGATCTGCGTGTTTCCATAAATAGTATCGTACGCGGTGATTACTACCGCACCGCTAACGCCAGGGCCCTGGGCCGTTCCCAAATCTGCCCTGCTGCCGGACATCAGGTCGCCCACAGCCGAAGCCCATGTCTGGTAATTGCTGCTGCTGGCCGCCTGGTTCGGATTAATGGTGTAGCTGCCACTTAGCTGTGAATGTCCTGCTACCGGCCATAAAACCGCGCCAACAAAGACAATAAGCAGGATAAGACGGATTGAGTTTAAATTTTTCATATTGATTCATTTTTAAGGTAAACTGATTGGTTGCAATGATAGGGAGTTAGCACTTTAAGAATAGACAAAGTTCCCCTCCTGGTAAAATTTAATTTTTTCAGTTTCATATAAAAGGGTTACAGGGTAAACATGGGAAGTATCCTAGAATGGCTAGGCGTCTTCAGAGTAGTTTATTCGCAACAAAAACAACATCTCAGCCTCTCTAAAGTTATTTCGAACGGTGGTGCTGCCAACACCGTTACGTACTTTTTGTTGACCTCCGACATGACCTGGAAACGTAATATAGCCGCGAACAGCCTCAAAATGATCCTCTACCGCTTCCGCCAAAAACAGAGTTGGAAACGAAAGAAATTCTGAAAAAAGCCATTCAGGCCAACCGGATATTGGCAGAGTTAGAAGGCACTTGCCGCAAGTTGTCCAATCCCAATATTCAACCCATTGACCCTTTGATTGTAATGAGCCTGATGCACTACCAGTTTGAAGCCATCCACCCTTTTGCCGATGGAAATGGATGTACCGGCCGGATCATCAATGTGCTCTACCTGGTAAATCGTAACTTGCTTACGGAGCCAGTGCTGTACCTGAGCAGCTATATCATTCAGCATAAAGCTGCCTATTACCGAACGTTGCGGGAGGGAACCGAGGAAGGGAAATGGATTGAGTTCGTCCTGTTTATGCTGGAAGCCGTGGCAGAAACCGCCCAACTCACGCTACAAAAGATTGATGAAATACTGAATCTGCAACAGGACATTTATGATGATATAAGGCAGCTTCCTCAGCGCCTGCCGTTCAGGGAGCTTTCTGAAATCCTTTTCAGTTATCCCTACACGAAAATCCGCGTATTGGAGGATGCCGGATTAGGCCATCGCCAAACGGCTGCAAAGTATCTCCAGATACTTTCCGAGGCCGGAATAGTAAAGCCAATAAATGTGGGCCGGGAAAATTATTATATCAATCACCGGTTAATGGATATATTTTCTGAGAATAAACCAAATAAGCTCCCACTTTGAAGCCTAACCGACAGGGGGATATCCACGCTGACGAATGGAATAAATACTGGATCAGACTATGCTTCGGAACGGCTGGGTGATGGAGGAGCATGTACTCAAACGGGCTTTCGGCCTATCGAATCTTGCGAAGTGCAGCGTTATTTTTTTACATTAGCCAATTGGATTACGGAAATGAAACTGAAAATTCAATATTAACACCGCTTCTCAAATGTTTTTATTCCTTAGTCTTAAGGCATTAGCGATTACAGAAACAGAACTGAAACTCATAGCCAGTGCAGCTATCATGGGTGAAAGCAATATCCCGAAAAATGGGAACAAAACGCCTGCAGCGATTGGAACTCCCAGTGTATTATAAATAAGTGCGAAAAACAAGTTTTGCTTTATGTTTTTCATGGTTGCATGGCTTAAATTTTTAGCTTTTACGATGCCCTGCAAGTCTCCTTTAACCAGCGTTATCATGGCACTTTCAATAGCTACATCGGTGCCTGTTCCCATTGCAATCCCTATATCGCTTTTAGCCAAAGCGGGCGCGTCATTAATGCCATCACCCGCCACGGCCACTACTTTGCCCTGTGCTTGCAGGCGCTCCACTTCTTTGAGTTTATCTTCAGGCAGCATGTTCGCTCTAAAACCGGCAAGGCTTAGCTCCTTTGCAACTGCCTGTGCCGTATCGTGATTATCTCCCGTGAGCATAAATACTTCAATACCTTTTCCCTGGAGGCTTTCGATAGCCTTAGCGCTGGTTTCCTTAATTTTATCACTTATCACAATGTAGCCGCTCACCACCGCATCTATGGCCAGATAAGATACCGTTTTCCCTTGTTTTTGGTATACGTTTACTTCTTCCTTCATTTCCGGAGAAATTTCAGCATTGGCATTTTCCATCATTTTAGTATTTCCCAGCGCCAGATTTTTACCGCCCGCTTTTCCTTCCACTCCCTTACCTGTAATGGCATTGAATGAATTTGATTTTAATATCTCAATATTTTTCTCCTTACCATATTTCACCGTTGCTTCAGCTAATGGATGTTCACTTTTATTATTCAATGAAACAATATATTGCAGAATGGCGCTTTCACTTAAATTATTATCAAAAGAGCCCACTTTTTCTACCGTTGGTTTACCTTCTGTAATGGTGCCTGTTTTATCAATAATCAGGATATTAACGCTATCCATTTTCTCCAAAGCTTCGGCATTTTTAATTAGTACACCATTTTGAGCACCTTTACCTACGCCAACCATTACTGACATGGGAGTGGCCAGACCTAAAGCACAGGGGCAGGCAATAATCAAAACGGCAATTGCATTCACCAAAGCATATACATACGCGGGTTCGGGACCCCACAAAGCCCAAACTGCAAAAGTCAGAATGGCGATGATAACGACTGCCGGAACAAAGTACGCAGAAACCTTGTCGGCCAGGTTTTGAATAGGTGCCCGGCTTCTGCTGGCATCGTTCACCATGTGGATAATCTGGGAGAGCAGGGTGTCGCTGCCTACCTTTTCGGCTTTCATCAAAAACGATTGATTCCCGTTAATGGTACCGCTGGTTATTTTATCCCCATTTGTTTTATCCACGGGAATGGGCTCTCCGGTGATCATGGATTCATCAATGCTGGTTTGTCCTTCCGTAATTACGCCATCCACAGGAATTTTATCACCCGGTTTTACTTTGAGAATATCTCCCAATTCTATATTGTCAATGCTTACCTCAATTTCATTTCCCTCTACAATTTTAATTGCTTTATTGGGCGCTAATTTTAATAGTTCTTTTACTGCGGAATTAGTTTGGCTATGGGCCCGTGCTTCCAATAGCTGGCCTAATAATACCAAAGTTAAAATAACGGTAGCCGCTTCAAAGTAAACGTAAACTGCACCATATTCCGATTTAAACTGATCCGGGAAAAAATCCGGAAATAACATGCCGAAGACACTGAAAACCCATGCTATCCCTGCGCCTATCCCAATAAGCGTAAACATATTGAGATTCCAGGTTTTGATGCTTTTATACGCACGTTCAAAAAACATCCAGGTAGCATAAAATACTACAGGAATTGATAAAACAAGCTGAACCCAATTCCAGCCTGATTGCCGCATAATGTCGTACAATGGATTATGGGGAAGCATTTCGCTCATTGCAATGAAAAAAATCGGTAAAGTAAAACCGACTGCTATCCAAAATTTCTTACGAAGTTTATTATACGTTTTCTCTTCTGAAGAACGATCCGGCTGCACCGGCACCAGGTCCATACCGCAGATAGGGCAGGAGCCAGGTTCATTTTTAACGACTTCCGGATGCATCGGGCAGGTCCATTTTTCGGAAGAAGGAGCGGTGGACAGGTTTTGCTCTTCTACCAGATCCATCCCGCAAACGGGGCAATCACCCGCCTGGTCGTATGTTTTGTCACCTTCGCAATGCATTGGACAATAAAAGACTCCAGCCCCTGTGCCCTGGGATTTTTTTTGCTTTTTGGGGGTGGAGTGGTGGTGATCTCCAGGAGGATGAATGCTGTATTGGCCGCCATTCTTTTGCAGGGCTTCCTGAAATACTTCGATAGGAATGTGCGATTCCATCTCTAGAGTCGCTTCGCCTTTTTCTAAATCAACACTAGCTTTTTTGACGCCTGCTATCTTCGATAATGTTTCCTCTACATGGCTTCGACAGCCGTTGCAGGTCATTCCGTGTATGGTGTATGTATGTTTCATGATGATGTTAAAAGATTGTTGTGGAATTACAATGGCTCCTATGGCTATTTCCTTCCGCAAAGGAACAAACATATAAAGGGTGAGAGGTTACGTAATTTTGGGATTGATTTGTAAGATTTACAAATCATCCAACGGCCTGCGCTTTACAGATCGAAGCTTTTTAAAGTGGCTTGGTGTAAGTCCGGTTACTTTTTTAAACTGATTGCTTAAATAGGCTACGCTGGAATAATTGAGTTGGATGGCAATCTCACTTAAGGTAAGTTCGTCATACACCAATAGTTCCTTTACTCTTTCAATTTTTTGAAGAATATAATATTTTTCAATTGTAATGCCTTCAACCTCAGAAAACAGGTTGCTTAAAGCGCTGTAATCCTGGTGCAGTTCCCGGGTTATATATGCAGAAAGTTTTACATCAATGCTGTTGCTCTTATTCTGTACCAAGTCAGTAATCAGGTTTTTTATTTTTTCAATAGTCTGGGATTTTTTATCATTGAGCAGATCAAAACCTAAAGATTGAAGCTCTTGAGTAAGATGCTCTTCAACTGAGGAAATGTCATTTTCCTGCAATTCAACTTCTCCCAATTCCACTTGCAGCGGATGTAGCCCTATTTTTTGGAGTGATGATTTTACAACCATTTTACAACGGTTGCACACCATATTTTTGATGTATATCTTCATAGTTTTTCGGTTTGCAGGTAGCATATTTTAACGAATGGAATTTATTTTTGTAAAGATTCCGATGAACTACCTTCCGTCCCATATTCTATTTGGCCTGTTTCAGCAGCTATTTCTTAATTATTTTTTTATTATTTTTAAGTTAGCATTAGAAAAAATCAAATTTAGAGAAAGTGCCTGAAAACTTAATGTTAGCAGTAATGTGAAAAAATATTTCATAATGTTTCTTTTGATTCTGACAAGCCCAAATTTATATAGTACATTACAAGTTGTCTTAATGTTGGTGTTCCTGAGATTGAGGTGTTCCTGATCCCTGACTTCCTTTCATTCCGATTTCGCCTGTAATTTCTCCACATCTAAGCATTTTATCTCCAAAATATGGATTATTGATTTCCTTAAACTCACTTAGCCAGTAGGCACCCTTTTCGTCTATTGCCATCGGGCAATAAGCTACAAAGACGGTTTCATGTTTTAGCCCAAAAGTTTCGACTGCTTTAATAAGTTGCCTGGATAGTGGAGCAAAACCCTCTCTCTGTTTTTCGATGTCTTTTGCTTTAAGGATCAGCCCTGTGTAGTTTTCTAATTCTGCAATATGGTTCATCCAAGCCGAATGCGCTTCTTCAGCTAATAAGCTCATATCAATTTTGTTTAATGCGGATTCAAGTTTTTTAGTATGGGATTGTGCAGATTTAAAATTGCTTTGCACCAAACTGTTTTTAAGCTCAAAGTATTGATTCACAAAATCTGTTAGTTGAACAGTAAACTCGTCAGGTACCGGAATGAATTCGTCTGTACCCCGATTCATCATGCTGTAATTGCCGCTAAGCTGTGCGGCCGCATCTATTGCAAACACTCCGTTTGTAACAATTTCTTCGTTTTCGGTTAGTCCGCTTTCCACAATATAATAATCACTCAATGAAGCACCGAGCGTTATTTCTCTCATTTCAAAAGCGGGAAATTCTGAATTGGGAACTTTCACATACACAACGGAGCGTTTACCTGTCCAGAGAAGTGATGTTTTGGGGATTGCCAGTGATTTTTCTTTAACTGGCAAACTCGCTTTTATTCTACCTTTCACATACATTTCAGGCTTAAGTGTTTGTTGAGGATTGTTTACTTCAACCCTCACTGATGCGGTCCTTGTTTGTGGATTGATTAATGGGTCTATAAAAGATATTGAAGATGTATACTCTTTGCCAGGAACAGATGTAACTGTAAAAGTAATTTTTTGGCCGATTCTGATAAAAGGCAAGTCACTTTCATAAGCATCTAAAAATACCCATACTTTACTGAGGTCTGCAATTTCAAAAAGAACGGTGCCTTTATTCACATAATCGCCTTTTGCTATATCCCTGCTGATTACGATGCCTGACAGGTCTGCATACACATCAAGTTCATTTAATACCACTCCGCTGTTTTCAATTTCCTTTATTTGTGTTTCAGTGATTTTCCACAGGCGAAGTTTTTCTTTAACAGCATTATAAAGTGGCATATTAATGTCTTTGAATTTCGCAGCTTCAATCAATTCTTTTTGGGCTGTTACCAATTCGGGAGAATAGATGGTTGCCAGTTTTTGTCCTTTACTTACCGTTTGCCCCGTGAAGTCTACAAACAGCTTTTCAATCCTTCCGGAATAGTTTGCGGTTATAACTGCTAATCTTTGTTCGTTCACAGCAACTTTTCCTGTGAGGTAAATTTCATGTTCGGGCGAAATTGATTTTACTTGCTGAGTTTGCACATTTGCCAGGGCTGTTGCCTCCGGGGACATTATATGTATAAAGCGACTGCTTTCTCCGGTGTCTGATTTTTGAGCGAGGGGAATCAGATCCATTCCGCAAATCGGGCAGTTGCCTGGTTCGTTTTGTCTGATTTGTGGGTGCATTGAACAAGTATAGATTATTTCTTCTCCCTGGTCATGATAATGTTGGGTTTCCGAGGTTTTGTCTGTTTTGAAAATCAGCCATCCTATAAATAGCCCCGCAATCAGCACCCATCCGAGTTGCAGAACTCTATTGTTCAGTATTTTATTTATTTTCTTCAATGTTTATTATTAACGTCCCATTAATCGATCCATCATAGCCACGGCAATATTTCCATCAATGAGGGCGACCAGATATTTTAAGCGATAATCCAAAAGTTGTTGTTGCATTCTTAGCACTTCTTCAAAGTTGCTCCCCTCAGTAGAATATTGCACAATCAGAATGTTCAATGCCTGATTTGCCAGGGATGTTTGCTCCTGATATAACATCACCCTGCGGTCAGCATCCTTAAAGTCTTTCAAGGCATCCTCATAGCTCACCATTAATTGATTGCTTACATCTTGTTTTTGCTCAATTGCCGATTGGCGCATATAATCCGATTCCCTGACAGATGCCGCGTATTTTTTTCGCCATAACGGAATAGAGACGGTTGCCATTGGCATCACCATATTTCGGCCGTTCATCATGCTTTCGCTATTGTCTCGCGGTCTGAAAATGTCATATTGCAGCCCCAGACCCATCATTGGTAATCCCATTTTCCGGTTCATTTTACTTTTTGATATAAATGCTTCTTCTTCTTGTTCCAGCATTTTCAACATTGGGTTATTGCTTTTAATGCTATCAGGAATTTCAGCTATTGAAAGCGGCATTTGTGCAGCCATGATGGTATCTGATAGTATTACAGGCTCATTTATATTTCTGTTGAGCAACTGATTAAAACGGGAAAGAAGTGGAATTTTACTGTCCTCCAGGAGCGCCAGATTGTTTTGCAGCTCGTTAATCTCCATTTGCACACGCAAAACATCAATCATGCTGCCGCTGCTGCCCATAGCTTCACCACTCATTTGAGGCCTATTCCGGGAAGGTGTGCTACCACCGGTGGAAGTTTGCCCTTGCATATTATTCGTTTCATCCATTCCACTGCCCGGCCTGCCTGTGTTTTGGTTTCCCGTACGCATATTTCCTGAACCTTCTGAACTGCTACTATTTTGACCCCCACTTTTAAATCGGGTTATGGCAATTTGTTCCATTGTTTTGAGCAGTGCAATGTTTTCTTTGGTTATGTCAATTTCCTTTTCCAATAATTGTAAAGTATACCAATTGGCTCTCACTTCATAAAACAGCATTGATTTTTCTGCATTAAATTCTTCAAATTTTGCCTTGGTCATATAAGTCATTTCATCTTTGGCTGCTCCCAGCGTTCCAAACCAGGGAAACATCTGCATTAATGAGATATTCCCAATCTGATTTCCCATATATCGCTCCATTGGCATAATGAAAAAGTTGAATGAAAACTGGGGGTCGGGCAGCGAACTGGCTTGCAGCACCCGCTCTGTTGATGCCTGATACTGAGAGTATTTGGATTTTAAATTCGGATTGTTTTCTGCTGCAATGATCAGGTATTCATCCAAATTTTGACCAATTGCATTACCCGCAAAGAGGAACAGAGACAATATAAATGTGATTTTAATTTTCATCTTGTATTCTTTCTTATTGAATATTCTTCCTTTGCAGCATATAACACCGGAACAATAAATAAAGTAATCAGAGCAACCGCCATACCTCCAAAGGCGGGTATCGCCATCGGTATCATTATATCCGCTCCACGGCCGGAAGAAGAGAGTATGGGTAGTAATGCCAATAATGTAGTTGCCGTGGTCATTAAACAAGGCCTTACCCTTTTCATCCCAGCTTCCAAAACAGCTTGCCTGACTTCACGAACGTTTGCGGGTTTACGTTTTTTGAAACTTTGCATCAGATAGGTGGAAATAACGACTCCATCATCCGTGGCAATTCCAAATAAAGCAATAAACCCTACCCAAACTGCCACGCTCAGGTTATAGGTTTTCATTTGAAACAGTTCCCGCATATTTGCTCCAAACATGGAGAAATCCATAAACCAACTTTCGCTGTACAACCAAAGCATTAAGAACCCGCCTGCAAAGGCCAAAGCAATAGCGGAAAATATCATTAACGATGTAGTGACGGAACGGAATTGAAAATACAGGATCAGGAATATCACTGCAAGTACTAAAGGTACTACAATAGCCAGTCTTTTTTCTGCCCTTATCTGATTTTCATAGCTTCCTGAAAACTGATAACTCACTCCGGGAGGCACTGTTAATTCGCCAGAAGTAATTTTTTCTTTCAGGTAATTGTCAGCATCTTCTACTACCGTAACTTCCGAGAATCCATCTTTTTTGTCTAAAAGAACATAACCAACTAAAAAGCCGTTTTCTCCCCTAATCATACCGGGACCAGGACGATATTCTATTTCAGCCAGTTCACACAAAGGAATCTGTTGACCTGTTGGTGTAGGTATCAAAACACGTTTCATTACTTCCGGATCGTCTCGCCATTCCCTTGCATATCTTGCACGGATGTTAAACCGCTCACGCCCTTCTACCGTAGTTGTTAACGGCATTCCACCCAATGCTACTTCAAGATACATTTGCACATCGGCTATATTCAGTCCGTAACGGGCAATGGCGATGCGGTCAATATTTATTTCCAGATAGGGTTTACCCAAACTACGGTCGGCATAAACTGCTTCAGGTTTTACTGATGGCACTTCCTTGAGTAATTGTTCAATTTTCAGACTGAATTCTTCAATACTCTTCAAGTCGGGTCCAAATACTTTTAATCCTATTGGTGCCCGCATTCCGGTTTGAAGCATTACCAAACGGGTCTCGATAGGTTGCAATTTAGGGGCGGATGTAACTCCGGGAATATCGTTGGTGGCATTTACAATTTCATCCCAAATATCATCAGGAGCAGTAATGTGGTCTCTCCATTGGCGGAAGTATTGACCCTTTTCGTCTGGAATGAGATCGCCATTTTCGTCTCTCAAAAAATTACCCTGCTTGTCAACCTTAAACTGCATGGGATAACCGTTTTCATCATTTTTGTATTCATCCTTGTAAAGGATAATATTTTCAAACATTGAGATGGGTGCAGGGTCTAAGGCACTTTCCACCCGCCCGGCTTTCCCAACTACCATTTCTACTTCGGGAATAGCCTGTACCCGCATATCCAATTGCTTCAGATATTTTAAATTGGCTTCAACTCCGGAATGAGGCATTGAGGTGGGCATTAAGAGGAAAGAACCTTCATTCAATGCAGGCATAAATTCTTTCTCTAAGCCGGGGAAGGTGTGTAACAAGGAACTCCAACCAGAAGTTGTGCGGATATTCCATCCGGTTTTGTCCGTCACTTTTGGAATGAAACCAAAAACTTTGTCAAAGCCTAGCCAGATATTCAGGCCAAGCAAAATAATAAGAACAGGTAAGAGCAGGAAAATTATCTTATTCTCCAGACACCATTGCAGAATTTTTGAGTAATAGAGAATAAATAGTTTAAATCCACCGAGTACTACTCCAATTAATAAAGCAATAAATAGAATATTCAGCAGCAGGCTGTTCGCTACGCCTAATGGCATCCATTCCTTTGCGAGTAACCAGGCAACTGCTAAGGCTACAATGGAAATGGTAATTGTATTGTGATGGTGCCTGAAGAAATTATTAGACCTTAAAGAAGGTAATCTGTTTTGTTCTGCAAGATTTCCAATTAAGTTATTCACGCCTAAAAGGATAATCACAACGCCTGCCCAGACCGACCACCAAAGCAGGATAAAACCTGCAGAGATTAAAAGGATATTCAAAACTATCCGGTAAAATTTCTTAGGTGTTTTTAATGAAAAAAGCCAATGGGCAAAGGCAGGCATCATAAACAGAGTGATGATTAAGGCCGCGACCAATGCAAAAGTTTTGGTGAAAGCCAACGGCCCAAAAAGTTTTCCTTCGGCAGCCTGTAAAGTAAATACAGGAAGGAAACTAACAATAGTTGTGGTAACAGCGGTAAGAATGGCCGAAGACACTTCGGTAGATGCATTATAAACAGTAGTCAGCATGGATTGCCCCTGTGGTGCTTCATCATTATGCCGGAGAATGTTTTCGCTAAGAATAATGCCCAGATCCACCATTGTTCCGATGGCAATGGCAATTCCGGAAAGTGCCACAATATTGGCATCCACGTTCAGGTATTTCATCATAATGAAACACATCAGCACCGCCAGCGGCAGCAGTGCCGATATCATCAGTGATGCCCTTAAATGAAACACCATTATGATAATAACAATGATGGTGATGAGTATTTGCAGACTGATGGCTTCATTGAGCGTGCCGAGCGTTTCGTAAATTAATTCTGTGCGGTCATAAAATGGCACAAAGACCACCTTGGAAACTGTTCCGTCTTCAAGTGTTTTTGAAGGTAAGCCCGGACTTATTTCTTTGATTTTGTCCTTGACGTTTTGAATGGCTTTCAATGGGTTGTCGCCATACCGGGCTATCACCACTCCACCCACAGCCTCTACACCGCCTTTGTCTAAAAAACCGCTGTGTCCGCGGGGTGCAGGCCCTATATTCACTTTGGCAATATCCCGAATGCGAATGGGTATATTGTCCGTAACTTTTACAACTGCCTGTTCAATGTCCTGCAGGTTTTTTACATAGCCTAAACCCCGCACGTAGTATTCCACGAGGTTCATTTCCACGGTATTTGCCCCGATGTCAAGGTTGCTGTTTCTAATGGTTTGCATTACCATCATCATACTCACATTGTGAGCTTTCATAGCCACCGGATCCAGGTCAACCTGATACTCCTTTACAAAACCTCCAACAGATGCTACTTCCGAAACGCCATCGGCAGCCGTAAGGGCGTAGCGCACATAATAGTCCTGAATGGTTCTGAGCTCGTGCGGATCCCAACCACCTGCAGGTTTGCCGTTCTCGTCCCTGCCTTCCAGCGTGTACCAAAACACCTGACCTAAAGCCGTGGCATCAGGACCCAATGCGGGTGATACTCCTTCGGGAAGCATATCGGCAGAAAGGGAATTGAGCTTTTCCAAAACTCTTGACCGGCTCCAATAATATTCAACCTCTTCATTAAAAATAATTGCGATGAATGAAAGCCCGAACATGGAAGTGCTTCGCACCGATTTGACTCCCGGTAAACCAAGTAATGAAGTTGTGAGCGGATAGGTAATCTGGTCTTCCACATCCTGCGGACTTCTGCCCATCCACTCGGTGAAAACGATTTGCTGATTTTCGCCAATATCAGGAATGGCATCCACAGGAACAGGGTCTCTCGGCAGAAAATCAATATCCCAGTTGAAGGGAGCCGTGACGATGCCCCAACCAACAAACAGCACGAGCAACAGGGCCGTAATGAGTTTGTTCTCCAGGAAGAATTTTATAAGGGCATTTAATATCATTCCTACCTTGATTTACCTGAACCGAGGGTATTTAACATTTCCAAAGCTACAGCAAAATAACACTCTCTTTGTTTGCTTAAGTACTGTCAGATAAATTTATCTTATTCTTTTCACTTATTGTAATACCCATCCCTGTCTGTCAGGGTGAATTCAAGGTTATTAAAACCCCTGCTTTTATGAGGTTTATGAATAATGTCAGCATTTAAATTATTGGCGTTCTTCCATGATTGGTTAATATCTTCAACCTCGAAAAATAAATGAACCCCTAATCCGGGGAACTCGCGAGTTTTATTGGCTAAAGGTTTTAGTTTATTATGGCCCCACTGAGAAAACAAGAATAAACCGGCCATTATTTACCCGGTAAAATTGAATATAAGTAATATTGAATGCCCAGACTGATGCCGTAAGAATTCAGGCTGTTGGATTCCGCTGGGGGTTGGATTAGAATATTTCGAATTGCAAAGGCTATAGATTTGGCACAAAAAAAGGGCAGATTTCTCCGCCCTTTCATTGATAGAGGTATGCTGTATTGATTTGAAGCTGTTACCTTTTATTCATAAAAAGCGTAGCCGATCGTTCCTTGTACCCATGCGTTTTTATAACGTGGGGTTTGGGAAGTGCCATTACCATTATTGTTTTGAATATCCCATCCGGTGCGGGCTCCTAATATCAGATGCCTTAAGCTGATGTCAAAGCCTCCAACCAAACCTAAGATGTTTTTACGGATATTATCATTTTTAAATTCTTGCTCTTGTGAAAAGCTTGTAGATGAACTGATAAAAGTATCTTTTTGCTTCAGAAGATAAGAATATTGAGGTCCTGCCATAATTGTGATAAATTCACTTGGCTTTACAGCAAATTGAAGTGGGATGTCTAAATAGGTAGTAGTTCTTGTAAAATCGTATTCGCTGCCAAGCAACATTCCCTGTCCTTTAAAACCTTTCTGGGAAAACAATACCTCCGGCTGCAGACCGAAATATTTGTCAATAGGAATTCGTACGACACCACCGCCTACAAAACCAAACTTTCCGTCAGTATTCAGATTCTCTCCCCTGGCATTATAGACATTTGAATAATTCAACCCGGTTTTTAAGCCAATCTGAAATTTTTCACGGTTATCTGTTTCTTCATTTTGCGCAAATGCGGTACCTGAAACTATCAGAAACGCTGCCATTGCAATAACTTGGATGGTTTTCATAATTTTTTAAAATTGATTTTAGTTAACTCTCGTTTCTATATGTGAATTCATTTTCACAACACGCAAAGGTAGGACTGCACTTGAACGCGTTCATTACACAAGAGTGGAAATAGGTTACATATATCACACATTTTCAAGGTTCTCTCTGCGCTTTTCGGCTATTCCTTTGTAAAAGGTAGGAGTAAGGCCGGTAATCTTCTTGAACTGATTGGATAAATGAGCTACGCTGCTGTAGTGCATCCGTGAGGCTATTTCCGTTAGGGAGAGTTCATCATACAGCAGCAGTTCCTTTACTTTTTCTATCTTATTAAGGATGATAAATTGCCGGATTGTAATGCCTTTCACTTCCGAGAATACATTGGCCAGGTAGGTGTAATCGTAGTCTAATTTTTTGCTGACATATTCTGAGTAGTTTTCCTTCGGTTCCTCATCGATGTAGTGAATCATTTCAATTATCACGTTCTTGATGCTTTCTACCAATATACTCCGCTTATCGTCCAGTAGCTCAAGGCCCGATTTCTCCAGGTTAATTTTCAGTTGCTCGTGCTGTTCTGATGTAATGTCCTCCAGAATCTCAATCACCCCCAGGTCAACCACCACGTACCAAATACCCAATTTTTTCAGCTCTTCCTTCACCATCATTTTGCAGCGCTGGCTTACCATGTACTTTACGTAAAGTTTCATAGACCTTGAAATTGATGCTTCTTTTTGTAAATCATTTTATTGATGGGTTTCATGGTAAGTAATCCCTCTTCTATTGCGATTATTAATGACAACAGTTTAAATGCAGGACGGCTTCAACATGGTTTGCTACAAGAGCGAAGTTTCGATAATGTACAACCGAAGTGAGATTGAGCGGCCTGACGTTTATTTATTGTTGTGTGGTATGTTCCTTTATCCTGTCATATAGCAAGTGCCTCTCTTTTTCTGAAATTTGGCTGGAGATCTCATGGAATCTTTCAATGCCACTTTTATAATTTTTATAATCTTCATTTTTGATTGCATTTTTGATTTTATTCAGGTTAATCACAAGATTCTTTTTGTGCGATGTCTCTAGCGCTGAAGCATAGTCAATAAATCTACTAATGTTTTTAAGCTGAATAGAATCAGCGCTAATTAATTTAATCTCATTTTTCATTAAGCCATCACACATACAGTCGCGAAATAAGCTACTGCCTTCACAGTTGGCTGTTGAATAGATGTAAGTTCCATCGCATGTTGCATTACATGTTACAAACAGGGAAGAACAGGTACTTGTTGCAGAACCTCCTTTTTGAAAGGCTAAGGCTATCAGAGTCACTATTACTACAAATGAAACTGTAACTGACATAAGGATTGTCTCTTTCATTTTGCTTTCGTTTTTGTATTTTCACTATCACAAGGTTAACAAACAGATTCCCCCATGTTGCAATTTAAAGTTCTCCGCTGACAAGGCCGTATAAAGGCAATTTTGTATCCCAATCCTTTTCACCAGGCCGGGCGTGCTTTCTGGCCAACTATGGGTTTCCTGGCACCACAGGCATCAAAACCAGGATTGCGCCCGTCCTTCTTGTGCATGAAATTTTAAAAATCGCCCTTGCAAAGAGCTGTAAGTCACAGTTTGTTCAATTGCCCGATTCAGTTTTTGACATCCTTGTGGCAAGTTTACCACCCATCCATGCCATTGGTATATATGCCAGAATCAGGTCGGTAATCACAAACCAGGTGGGAGCTGGCAACATAATACTGGCAAGAACTCCTCCCATAAAAAATAACAACCCTATCCCTAAAGCAAACCGCATCTTGTACTTTATTGCAATTAAACCAGCAACGGTCGCTCCAATCAATGTTCCTAAAGCATGTGCTAAAAAGGGAAAAACAAAATATTTGAAGTCCAGACCCGGCATAACGGACGCTAAGGCTTCCATGTCATTAGGATCAATGCCCCCTATCGGAAAAATGAGGTGTCCAAGTTCTATTAAGCCCAGGTTGACACAACTGCCGACAATCCATCCTGCAATTACGGCTAAGATGTTTCTTAATAATGGATTCATAATATCTTGTATATTTGGTTAGCGAATCAAAGTTAGTCTTTTTTGGTTTCAGTGGTTATTTACTCGTTTTTAATCTTATCTCCTTTTATTGGCGAATAGTCTTTCTTTAATTCTCCGTTCACATATATTTCGTCAAAATAACATTTCATCCCAGTAGCTTTATTCATGTCTTCAACATTTTGAATGTGAAAATGCAAATGTGCTTCTGATGAATTGCCGGAATTTCCACAAAGACCTAAAAGCTCTCCTTGTTTCACTTTTTGTCCTTGTTCTACTGCAACAGAATTCTGCTTAAAATGAGCAAAGAACAAATACTCATTATTATTGGTTTTTAGAATTACTGTATTTCCAGGAACATAAATTGGATTCAGGTCCCCGGGCTTATTGTCTTTTATCCCATCAACAACTAATACTACTTCTGCATCACAAGGTGCAAACAGCTCTTTACCAAACGCATAATAATCTTGGTTAGTTTTTCCGTCCGTTTTGTATGATTTTCCTCCTTCGTCTGTTATAATAAAATCAAAAGCGTTTTTTTGGGCCTCGTTTTCTACATGATAATTCAGTTCTTTTGAGTCACCACCCCAAAAGACAGTCCATTCTCCTTCAAATGGCAAAACCAGTTCAGTTTTATTCCTATCAGGTTTTGGCAGGTTACTTTCTTTGAAAGGCTTAACAAGCAGGCCGTTAATTCTGGCATTTTTATCCACCGAGATATTTACAGTAAAAAGAGCACGTTCAAAATTTGTCTTGTAAGAGGCGTATGTACCATTTTCGTATTTTATAAATTCTCGCTTTTTTATTTTTCCCGCTTGGCTCTTGAGTCCTTTTAAAAAGTCGATTGTTTGTTCAATCGGTAGTGCCGTTCTCATTTCCGCAGAGAAAAGATCGAAAATCTTTTGATATTCTCCTGAATTATAAAACTCTTCAAATTGCGCTGAAACCTTTTGGGAAACCTCTTTTTCAGTCTGCCCGAAGCTTAAAAATGGAATGATAATTAACAATAATAGGCTTAAATATTTCATTTTGGTTGTTTTTGTAAAAATTATGACAACGTCCGGGTTTAGAGTAACTAGGGTTCTTAGGTGCTGATGGCGGATCGTTGTTTGTTTATTGTAAATTCAATTGCCAGGAAACACCAAATTGGTCTATAACCCATCCGAAATTTTGGCTGAAGCCATAGTTGTCTAATGGCATTGCTACCGCTCCGTTTTCTGATAGTTTGGAAAAAAGCCTTTTGATTTCTGCTTCATTCGTACATTCAACGTAATTTGAAACAGCAGGCGTGAAATCCCAGTCGTGTACGGGCGGGCTATCACTACACATAAATATCTGCCCATTCAACTCAAAAGTAGCTTGCATAATTGAACCTTCTTTCCCAGGTCCGTCTTTACCCCAACGTTGGATGTTAATAATTTTGGAATTGTCAAATAAACTTACGTAAAAGTTCATTGCCTGTTCGGCATCACCTTTTTGAAATGTCAGGGATGTTATGATCTGTGGCTTGCTGTCGGGATTATTTTCGTTATCAGATAAATTGCTTTTATCTGTTTTTAAAACCGAGCAACTTACTGTAATTATGCTCAAAAGGAATAGATGTACGGTTGATTTCATTTTAATCATGTTTTATTGTATTAGCGAAATACACTTTAGGTGCATTTTAGTTCTCATTGAGATTCAATCGTATGCCGGTCATTATGAGAGACCCGCAAAATCCTCCATTGCATTTCCTTTAAAAACCTCATTGGTAATTGTGTCCGTTTGGGGTCGTACTTTTTTATGATACCGTTGAAACGTATCCCATTCTATTTTACAATACTCTCCGCGTAAGGTTGCAAAGACCATTTTTTCTGTATCAAGGCTTTCCCAATGCCCCACCATTCCTTCACTGGTCCATTGTCTTTCTTCCTGAAATATTCGCATCAGCCATCCAGGGCAGGCTTCGCCCCGCTGGGCCACGGATTCTGAAAATGAGATTTGCCAGGTTCCCATAAAATTATTACCTGGCGAATATAATAAATTTCTGCTATTAAAACAGGATGTTGAAGAGGCGGGTATATTCAAAAGATTTGAATTATAATTTACTTTAGTTAGTTTTTATTAAGACTTTTTAAGAAGGGGGTGATGCAACGGCTTTGTCAGTATAAATGTCTCCTCAATATAACAAACACAAAAATTAAAAATTATGAAAAAGATTACAACTGCTATTTTGACTGTTAGTGTCATCATTGCGATGGCTTTTGCCGCCTGCTCCAAGGAAGAAACTCCGGTTCCCGTCAAGGATCCTACTGTTAACGATCCGGATACTACAACGAACGGCCCGGACACTTTGATGCTTTTTGCAGACCAGACCTGGGTGATTCAAAAGGTTTATGATGACGGAGTTGAAGATCCTGATCATCCACTGATCTCGGCTTATTATACTATAAACCGGGACAAAACCTATTCCTTTACCTATCCCGGATTTCCATCAGTTAGTGGCACATGGGAATTTGATGCAGCAGGGAAATTCAGAGTAAACTTTATGACACAGAGCTCTGGATTTACCTGGAATATGGTGAGTATTGACTCAGAGAAACTTATTGCCGAAGAACCACAGGATAACGGGACTATACGGAAATTCGAGTTTAGTCATTAAAACTGGAATGTAAATCCTGTCCTTTTACAGGGCGGGGTTTCAACTCGTATTTCAATTTATGGAATGCTTTAGGGTTCTATCAGTCGTCTGAACAATGATTGTATTACTTCTGGCTTCAATCCAATAAAACCGTTGAAGCGATTTCATGTGTAGTGATTCCAATTCACAGCCCACGCTTTAAACCCTGGGCTGTGTTGGTTTATAGAGTGATAATTTGATTTTACGACAAAATCATTAATGTTTTTCACTCATTGATTAGAATTTATGTTTCCTGGTATAGCGTTGCTTAAATACCCATCCCCCATCATAATCTATATGCGCTGCGGATAGCAGTGCTTCTAACTATCATTTTACGCAGATCGTAATATCTTTTCCATCTTTTTACCTTTCGCTAATTCGTCAACCACCTTGTCCAAATACCTTACTTGTTGAGTTAACGGATTTTCGATTTCTTCAACACGATAGCCACAAATTACGCCTTTAATAAGGTGGGCATTGGGGTTTAAATTTGCTTTCTGAAAGAATGTTTCAAATGTGGCTTTTTCATTAATGAGTTCCTGCAGTTTATTTTCATCAAAACCGGTAAGCCACTCTATCACCTGATGCAACTCTTCTTTCGTTCTGCCTTTTCTCTGAACTTTTGTGATATAGTGCGGATATACCGATGCAAATGTCATTTTTGCCATACGCTCATCGTGTGCCGGTGTTGTTTTCATACCTAATGTTTTAAAGTTTATACCGCAAGTTATTAAAAACTTTTAATCTGCCATTGCTTGCCCGTATAGAGAGCAACTGATCAATTTTGGCGATTCAGTCTGCATGATGCTTAAATCACGTTGTATCCAATGGTCCTTCATTTATTAATATACTTTCCGCTCTTGTCCTCAAATCATCAATGTCATTCTTTTCTTTTATTGTTTCCTTCCCTGCTCTTAAAATCATTTCGGCATGCCTGATTACTGCTTTATTATAATTTTCTTTTCTTGTAAAGCCATGAATGGTAATCATGGCTTCCATCAACCTTATAATTACAGCAGGACTTCCTCCGGAAAACTGCCTAATTTGATTAAAAGCCGCGTCCAAAGCACCCTCAAAATCCAAGGTGTCAGCAATTATCCTGAGATTGTCATTTTCATCAAAACGATATTTAGAAGGAAATTTAGCTTGTACTAAATAGGACATGGTAGCAGTAAGATTATCAATACATGCAATGGCCGTGTATGGATCATTAACTCCGGGAGATAGGGCTCGCACGGCTATTTCGACCATTTGGTGGATTGAGAATTCAAGGTCTTGCTGGGAGGTCTTGGTTCGCCCGATTACAAATTGATCGGTAATTTTTACCAACTCATTTTCGGTCCAATTGCCATTAGTGACGAGAAATCCTATTTCCATATCTTCCACCAGGTGCGCTCCAGGCCGGTAATGCAACTGAATCAGTGCGTCATGCTTAGTTATGATTTCTAACAGAGCATCGATATCTACATACTGAAAGTAGCCACTTTTAGGTGATTTTATAGCAATCCTGTTTTGATAACCTGAGATAATAGCAGAGGGATCAATGCTTTCGTTATTTTCTTTTTCATCCTCCATCTTTTCAGGAAACAACGTTTTTACTTGTTTAGAGATAAACTCTGAAATTTCAGCTACAACTTTATCCGCTTGAATGCTGACGGCAATTTGGTGAATAAATACTATTAATAATATAATATTTGTTATGGCGGCTATTATTGCCACAAGGATGGATATGGAAGGAATGAAATTATAATTGTCTCCTTCTTTTATTGCATTTAAAACGAGCAGGCAATAAAGGTAGGTAGAAATGTATGAACCTAACACTACCTGATTCAGCCGGACATACATGAAGTTTTTGATGAGCCGCGGGCCAAATTGCGAAGAAGCAAGCGTCAGGGCTACCAGCGTGATAGAAAAAACAGTTCCTGCCACACCCATCATTGCACCGGAAATCGTAGTTAAAATACTACGGGCGGAATCCGAACTGCTTACAAAAAAGAAACGACCTAAACCTTCTTGTGAAAAATTGAGGAGGCCATCTATATACACCAGCACAACTGACAGCAAAATTGCAAGGATGATTATGATAACAGGAATAAACCAAAAAGTTGCTTTTAATTCACTCCATTTAAACAATAGTTTTTTCATTTTCTAAATCATGGGTTTGTGCTTAATATGATTCTAAGATGTTTCAGCAAACTTTACTGAACCGGAACAAATATACTTAAACCTATTTACCCTCTATAAGTTCTATGTAACCTCAGACAACTTAGTGAATCGTTATTTGATTTAAATTTCAGGTTATTTAATCGTACCTGACGAGCTATGAACAATAGCGATATTGGAATTTGTTTAGCATTCAATCTAATTCTATTTTATCCCCAACTTTCCCATTTGTCCATGTATCTATGAAATCAAGATTGAGAGAAATCAATAAAACGTTTGCTTTGTTTTCTCTTAATCCTTCGTTTACGGCCTCCATCATTTCAATTGAATGTTCAGGTAAATATTTTGCCCACGTGTAGACTACAGTATAATCATACCCGATTTCATTGTGCAATGCGGATTTATTTATATTAGAGACCCGCGCAAATAAAGAATCAAGACTTGAAACTCCCGGATTTGTTCCGTCAGGTATTTGAAATTCTACTATGCCCAGATCTTTTAGCTTATTTCTCGCTGTAATTTGGCATCCTTCGCCTCTATTACTGATAATTGGAACACCATCCTTGTCAAACACTACGATCCCCGTTGGCGCGCGTTTAGCGATAGCGTAACGCGTGCTAAGGTATTAGAAAATTTATTTTAGACTATATTCTGCGAGTTCCCAGCGCATTCCGTCTACATATTCAATGGTAAGGATGCCAACATTCTTTTTAATGATCAACTGCCTGTAGCCCCCCCCGATATTGATCGAATCGGCTCTTGAATAATTATTTAAATGTACCGAAATAACATCAGCATGATTAAAGTCTCCCGCTTTCAAAGAAACATTATTGGTATCCGTAATATCCACCCACCAAGAACTATTTCCTGCTTTGCTCAGCATAATAGTATCCCCTGAGGAATAGGGCCATTTATATAAAAACCCAATATATCCACGTGAAGATTCGGCATCATGCTGCCAGGTCCACTGACCTGCCAAATGGATGCTCGTGAAGACCTCAAACCCCCGGTCAGTTCCCGGCAGGTTGAAGAGATCATTACTATGGACATACGAAATCAGATAGTCCATATAGCAGGGGTTAAATGCCTCATGGTCAGCAAAGGTTTCGTAGCTCATTTTCCTGGACCCGATGGTCATGGTGTCAATGACCAGGGCATTGGTATCAGTTCGTTCATACACCCAATAGCTGCCTTCTGCAAACCAAAACGGGGCAAGAAATTCTGCCGGAGCTTCGGTTACTTTTTCGCAATCGTTCTTTTTTCCGCAATGCGCGAGCAGCAATGCACAAAATAGAACAAGAAAAATTGGCTTTGTAGTCGCTATGATCAATGGTTTGAATATTCTCATCTGCTTTGTTTTGGTAAGGAGCTGTGTAGTGAAGTAACAATGACTTATTTTTAAAACCTACTTTAAACTATAATCTATGAGTTCCCAGCGCATTCCGTCCACATACTCAAAAGCAAGTATGCCAACCTGATCTTTCACAATTATTTGTCTCAGTGCAGTAGCAATGTAAACCGAGTCAGCGCTGGAATAATCTTTAAAGTGCTTATTAATCAGGTAACTTTGAGGAAAACTCCCTGCTTCAACTACCACACTTGTATCCGTCAATTGAATGTAGATGGTGTGTCTGCTGGTGGAAGAATACTTAATTGTGTCTCCTAATGAATGAGGCCACCTGAAAATAAAACCCATTCCTCCACTCCGGCCATCTCCATTGTGTTTCCACGTCCAATTCCCTGAATGATGATGGCCTATAAAAAATTCTCCACCTCGCTCAGTGCCAGGTAGGAATAAGATGCTATTGCTGTGATCGTACCCTATCAGATAATCGATCTCACAGGGATTATAGGTATCTTGGTACACAGAGTTTTTCGCGTCCATTTTCCTGAACCCGATGGTCATGGTGTCAATGACCAGGGCATTGGTATCAGTTCGTTTATACACCCAATAGCTGCCTTCGGCAAACCAAAATGGGGCAAGAAATTCTGCCGGAGCTTCGGTTACTTTTTCGTAATCGTTCTTTTTTCCGCAATGCGCGAGCAGCAATGCACAAAATAGAATAAGAAAAATTGGCTTTGTAGTCGCTACAATCAATGTCTTAAATGTACTCATCTGCTTATTTTGATAAGGAGTTGTGTAATGAAGTAGCCATAATTAATTAAATTAGTTATTAATTTATTTTAGATTATAATCTGCGAGTTCCCAGCGCATTCCATCCACATACTCAAAAGCCAGTATGCCAACCTGATCTTTCACAATTATTTGTTTCAGTGCAGTAGCAATATTAACCGAATCAGCGCTGGAATAATCTTTAAAGTGCTTATTAATCAGGTAGCTTTGGGAGAAACTCCCTGCTTCAACTACCACACTTGTATCCGTCAGTTGAATGTAGATGGTGTGTCTGCTGCTGGAAGAAAACATAATCGTGTCTCTTAATATATGAGGCCACCTGAAAATAAACCCCATTCCTCCACTCCGGCCATCACCACTATGTTTCCATGTCCAGCGACTTGAACTATGATGGCTCGTGAATACTTCATTACCCCAGTCAAGTCCAGGCACGTTAAAAAGGTCATTGCTATGGTCGTACCGTATCAAATAATCCATGTAGCAAGGATTAAAAGCCTCATGGTCAGCAAGCGTTTCATAACTCATTTTCCTGAATCCGATGGTCATGGTGTCAATGACCAGGGCATTGGTATCAGTTCGTTCATACACCCAATAGCTGCCTTCTGGAAACCAAAACGGGGCAAGAAATTCTGCCGGAGCTTCAGTTACTTTTTCGCAATCGTTCTTTTTTCCGCAATGCGAGAGTAGCAATGCACAAAAAAGAATAAGAAAAACTGGCTTTGTAGTCGCTATAATTAAATATTTAAATGCCTTCATCTGCTTTTGTTTTTGGCAGTATAGAATTCATACTCACCCGTTGGCGCGCGTTTAGCGATAGCGTAACGCGTGCCTCTTGCCCTCAACCTACTGTATCAATTCTACTGTCAAAAGTTCGGGGTGGTTGCCATCTTGCCAAACCTTATGGTTCTTTACCCTTTTCATGTTCTTTCCCGCTTTCCTAAAGGCGTTCAACAGCCACTCCTTCCTACTCTCATTGAATTCATGTAGCGTTGATACAATCTCCCTCGAAGTATGCTTTTTGAAATCTCTCATAATCTCAGACAAGGGTTGGTCGGATGTGCAAATAATCATGTGCAAATGGCTTGGCATCAAACACCAGGCATTTATTACCAGTCACTTTTCGCCCTGGCAATATTGAAGTGAATTTAAAATGATGTGCTTTAGCTCCTTCCGCGTGAAGAGGTCAATCCAAAAAACTACCGAGGTTGTGACAAAGTAAATTCCTTCCGGATCGTCAAATTTGTATTTTTCTGACATGGCGTGAAGTTAAGGAACTTTAGGGGTGCAACCGACACCGCACGCGTTACGCTTCGCTAAACGCGCGCTAACGCAGGATGAGGCTAGCAGTAGTATTGTACAAACTGTGAGAAAGAATACTTGACATAATTTCATAATGAGGGTTTTAATTCGTTTTTATCTGAAAGTTGGTATTCATCATCGCACAATGTGATAATCCACCAATGCCCACTCTCCCTGTGGAAGATCATGGTGAGATTCAGGAGAATGCAATTTTAACTTGGTAAATCCAATATTCTTTGTGACCCAAACCTCTTTCTTTGTGATGCCTCGATTGATTTTGATATGAACTGTATTGGTTAATGTTCCGTAAGGCGTGGTTACGGCATTAGAATCTAAAACCTTATTTCCGTCAATGAACTCTTGTCCTATACGGATAGGCCATTGCATAATTACTCCATAACCCAAACCATTATGAACATAGCCGGATGAGTAAACCTTCTCTTCCCCCAAATTAAGGTTAGGCGATGAATCTAAAATTTGCGTTAAACTCGCAGAATCCTTCTTATAAAAAAAAGAATTGCTATGGCGCATATTCACCAGGGTACTTTCAAAGCAGGTAGGGCCATATTTACGGGCATCACAATAAATAGTTCGTACCGTGGCTATCACCCGCACGGTGTCATATACCGTGGCATTGGTATCCATTCGCTGGTATACCCACCAACTGCCTTTCTCAAAGTACCAGTAATCCAGGAATTCCTGTGGCTTAAAGACGGTATCTGTAAAATAGCTGTCATCAATGCAATCATAAATTGACGGGCAGGAGTTGTCATCGCAGCAGTCTACAGGCTCCTTCCGGCAGGATGAGGCTATCAGTAGTATTGTACAAACAGTGAGAAAGAATACTTGACATAATTTCATAATGAGGGTTTTAATTCGTTATTATCTGAAAGTTGGTATTCATCATTGCACAACATGATAATCCACCAATGCCCATTCACTTTCGGGTAGGTCATTCTCCGATTGGGGCGGATAAAATTTCATCCTTGTGAAACCAATATTTCGCGTAATCCAAATTTCCCCACCTGCCGAAGTTGAATAATTAATTTGAATATGAACCGTGTTACTTAATGTACCATAAGGAGTGATCACAACATTAGAATCTAAGACTATATTTCCATGGAAATATTCATCTCCAATCCTTATTGGCCATTGAAAGAATGAACCCACGCCCATGAGAAAACCATTATGAATATATCCATTGGAATGAACAGATTCGTCACTCAAATTAAAATTTGTGGAGCTTCCAAGTATTTGGGAAAGGCTTGCCGAATCCTTTCTAAAGAAAAAGGAATTACTATGGCGCATATTCATCAAGGCACTTTCAGCGCAAACGGGTCCTTGGTTAAAATCACAGTAAATATTCCTTACCGTGGCGATCACCCGAACGGTATCATATACTGTGGCATTAGTATCCATTCGCTGGTATACCCACCAACTGCCTTTTTCAAAGTACCAATAATCTAAGAACTGCTGCGGCTTAAAGATGGTATCGGTGAAATAGCTGTCGTCAAGACAGTCGAATATATGGGGGCAGGAGTCATCATCGCAGCAGTCTACAGGTTCTTTGCGGCACGAGGAGGCCATGATGGCAGCAGTAAAAAAGAAGAAAAGCAGGTATTTCATTACTCAGGGTTTTGGGTTAAAATGCTGTTTGCAATTGCAAGCTATAATACAATAATTAACAAAAAGAAGAATCAAACATTTTTGTAGGATTTTTATTCAGCAATATGATGTCGCAAAAGCTCGTACACCCTTCCGTCATAATATTCCCTGCGGATAACGCCTACATCTTTTGCATAAATTTCTGATTTTATTGGGTTATTTCCCTCTAAATCATTGGGATCACCGTGCAGGGTTGTAACCACATCATGATAATGAACACCCTGAATTTCCATTGATTCCTGCACCGTAAAAATATCAAGCCTGAAAAAGTCATTATCATTTCCGGTGTCTACAGGGGTTGCAAAATAAGGATGGCCGCCTACACCATATTTGTAAATTATCTCTTCATAACTATTTCTTACGATACCATTGTAGTAAGAGTTGTCAAAGCTCAATGGGGAAGGTGCTCCCAACCCGATAATGGTATCTCTTCTTCCTGGCATAATTTCCCGCACTATTTGCATACCCATGGACTCATAGCGCTCAGGTCCTCCTCCTTTTTTTGGATTATGCTTAACGCGTATCTGGCTATTAATTATGTATGAACTGTCCAGCCTGCCACTCCCCAATTCCTTGTATATCCAATAGCTGCCTGCCGGGAAGTAGACATAAGATTTGAACTCTTCAGACAGCGGATTGAAAGGGCCTTCATCGTCCTCAAACAAACCGCAGGAGGAGAGGAGCAGAATGAACATTGTGCAAAAGAAAAGTAGGGTTTTCATGAGGTTATTTTTGATGTTTGAGGATGGAAAGTTAATGAATAATATGATACCGATAAAGTGGTAAGCGTTGCATCCACATCGCGAATCCCCCCTTGCGTGGGGCAGTGGGTTGTTAAGGCAAGCACTATGAATATTTGATGAAAAGAATGATGAACACCCAACCCATCTGAATTGATTAATTGCTATTTATTAAATTACGTTTCAATTATTTTATCTCTCTTCTTTTTAAAATTTAAAATAAATATACACCATAAAAAAACCCGGTACCAACAGGCCCGGGTTTTTTTATTAATTAAATTTAAAACTTAAAAGATTACATCCCCTTGATTACCTCATCGCCAAATTCTGAAGTTTTCAAAAGTGTCGCACCATCCATCAGCCGTTCAAAGTCGTAGGTAACGCGCTTGCTTGCAATGGCATTTCCCACTCCTTTGTAAACCAGATCAGCGGCTTCGTTCCAGCCCATATATTCCAGCATCATGGCTCCGGAGAGGATTACCGAGCCGGGGTTTACTTTGTCCTGATCAGCATATTTGGGAGCAGTGCCGTGCGTGGCTTCAAAAATCGCATGGCCGGTGTTGTAGTTAATGTTGGCTCCGGGCGCAATCCCAATTCCGCCTACCATCGCAGCGAGCGCATCAGAGATATAGTCACCGTTCAGGTTCATGGTGGCAATTACTGAATACTCAGCAGGGCGCAGCAGGATCTGTTGCAGAAACGCATCGGCAATGGAATCCTTCACGATCAGCTTGCCCTCATCTTCCGCCTTTTTCTGAGCAGCGTTTGCGGCATCTGTTCCTTGCTCATCTTTCAGCTTATCATATTGCTGCCAGGTAAATACTTCTTTTCCATATTCGCGCTCGGCCAGCTCGTAGCCCCAGGTTTTAAATGCGCCTTCGGTAAATTTCATGATGTTGCCTTTGTGTACCAAAGTCACTGACGGCAAATTATTTTCAAGGGCAAATTCGATGGCTGCTCTTATCAGGCGCTCGGAGCCTTCTTTTGAAACGGGTTTTATGCCCAGGGAAGAAGTTTCAGGAAAACGAATCTTATTAATACCCAGTTCCTCCTTGAGAAATTTCTTCAGTTTCCTGTTATCCTCCGTACCTGTCATGAACTCAATGCCGGCATAAATATCTTCAGTGTTTTCGCGGAAAATGGTCATGTTTACCTGATCGGGCTGTTTTACCGGTGTGGGCACACCTTCGAACCAGCGCACAGGGCGAAGACAAACGTAGAGGTCAAGTTCCTGGCGAAGTGCCACATTCAGGGAGCGAATGCCGCCACCCACTGGCGTGGTGAGCGGTCCTTTTATTCCCACAAGGTATTCTTTGAACGTATCCAGTGTTTCGTCCGGCAGCCAGCTTCCATTCTTTTTGAAAGATTTTTCACCTGCATATACTTCCTTCCACTGTATTTGGCGATTCTCCCCGTATGCAGCTTTTACAGCCGCATCAATCACGTTTTTCGCGGCTTTCCAAATGTCCGGGCCTGTACCATCTCCTTCGATAAAAGGGATGACGGGAAAATCAGGAACATTAAGACAGTCCTTGTCTTTGGTAATTCTTTCTCCTTTCATGCTCTTTTTATTTTAAATTCTATCAGTTCATTGTTTGAAAAATCGGGCGGCAAAACTAAAAATTCCTGGCTGCCTGCCAACATGGAGTATCTCCAATATATTCACAGTTGTATTTGTTCAGTATCCCACATCCAGGTCAAACTCGCTCTTTAGTTTTTTCAGGACAGGATTCAGTTCTGCCATTCTTTTAAATATCTCGCGGTCATTTACCAAATATTTGGAGGTATCCATCCCAGTTGATTGCACCTTTTTGTGCCGGATAACGAGCGAATTATTCTTCAGTTCTTTCTTCAGGTGCTCAGCCATTTCAGTCCGCTCCATCTCCAGGATGCTGATGAGATGGGAACTGGGCAAGCTGATCCAGATTTCGTTCTCCTTTATTTCAGGCTCCTGCTCCGCCAGGAAAGAATAGAAGCTGTTGCGGTCCTTATTGGCCGCTACAAAATCCTTCCAGGCCTTAGTTGCTGCCTCCGGATCCAGTGGGATGATCGCTTCCGGTTCTTCGGCTGTAGAGTTGTTTTCACTTGCCTCTTCAAGCTCCTGCTGCTTCTTCGCTTTCACCTGTCGCTTTACATCGTGCAGAGAGCCAAAGGCGCCACCTCCGGAATCAGGCATTTTAGGTTTTGTCTCCTTTTCCTTTTTGGCGGCAGGAGAGGTGGCCGCCTGCGCAGCCGGTTCAGGTTCAAGGCTGCTGTCGTCCGAAGGTACATTTTCCGCCTTTTCGCTCTCCTTTTCAGGCGTTTTCTCTACCGGCTTAGCTTTTTTTTTTGGATCGCCATTTTGCAAAGCACCGGCAAGTTGGAGTGCATCAGGAATATGACAGAGCTTGATCAATGCAAGTTCTACATGCAGCCGTTGGTTTTTGCTGGCTTTAAATCCCTGTTCAAACTGGTTGAGAATATTCATCGCTGTTAGGATCAGCGAAAGCGGGAGTTTTTCTGCCTGCTGGCGGTAGCGCTCCTGTGCAGATTCCGGTAACTCAAGCAGCTTTACGGTAGCCGGATGCTTACACACCAAAAGGTTGCGGAAATGCTCGCTCAGCCCCAACAGCAGGTTGTGAAGATCGAAACCCCGGTCATGGATCTCATGCAGCGTGAGCAGCGTTTCGGCCACATCACGTTCCAGCATCTGATCGGTTAGCTTAAAATAATATTCATAATCCAGGATATTCAAATTTTGGATTACATCCTGATATGTGATCTGCTCTCCGGTAAAGCTGGTAATGCGGTCGAAGATCGAAAGTGCATCGCGCATCGCACCATCAGCTTTCTGAGCTATGATATGCAAAGCCTCCTCTGCTGCTTCCAGTCCTTCTTCCCGGCAAATCTGCTGCAACTGCTCCGTAATATCCTTTATTCGAATACGCTGAAAATCGAAGATCTGGCAACGGGAGAGGATGGTAGGAAGAATTTTATGCTTCTCTGTTGTGGCCATAATAAAAATGGCATAGGAAGGCGGCTCTTCAAGAGTTTTCAAAAAAGCATTGAAGGCTGCCTGAGAGAGCATGTGAACCTCATCTATAATATATGTTTTGTACTTACCGCTCTGGGGGGCATATCTCACCTGTTGTACAAGGTTGCGCATGTCTTCCACGGAGTTGTTGCTGGCAGCATCCAATTCATATATATTAAATGACTGCTGATTATTGAAAGCCTTGCAGGAGTCACATTCGTTACATGCCTCGCTTTCTGCTGTGCGGTTGGTGCAGTTAATGGTTTTGGCGAGAATGCGGGCACACGTGGTTTTGCCTACTCCGCGCGGTCCGCAAAATAGGAATGAATGGCCGAGGTGATCCTTCATGATCGCATTCCTGAGCGTGGAAGTAACCTGTTGCTGCCCCACTACATCCGAAAACTTGCGGGGACGATATTTTCGTGCAGAAACGGTGTATTGTTCCATAGTAATTGGCTTCTGAAAATTGGGAAAATGGCGCGTTCAAGCCTGAAATGACCTTCCGGCCGGGGGCGCAATTTAGAAAATTCCAGGCCGTTTGCCCGGACCGGTTCCCCAAATTCCCGTGTATTTAATGTATTGGTCTTTGTTCTGTGTTCAGTGTTCCGCGTTCTGTGTTCACTTCCATTAAAAGATGGATATTAAAGAATCACGACAATTTTTGGATATAATGAATTCTGCTATCTTTGCACCTCAATTTTTTAAAGGTACATCCTGAAAATGTCCAATCGTTACGAGTCAATTTTTATCACCACTCCACTCCTCACTGAGGATCAGACAAAAGAGGTAGTGGATAAATTCAAAGATCTCCTCAATAGTCACGAATCCAAGATCGTGAACGAAGAAAACTGGGGACTGAGAAAATTAGCTTATCCAATCAAAAAAAAATCCACAGGCTTTTATCATTTGCTGGAGTTTGAAGCAAATCCTGAACTGATAGCCAAGCTTGAAGTGGAATACAAACGTGATGAGCGGATCCTGCGTTTCCTCACCGTGAAACTGGATAAATATGCTCAGGTTTATGCTGACAGGCGGAGGAAAGGTGAAGTAGGTAAAAAACCGAAAGCTTTCTCAGAAAAAGAAAAGGAAGAAGAGAACGTATAATCAGAAAATGAATCATGGCTGCAAGTAATTATAAAAATCCTTTTATCAATATCCTTCCTCAGGAGAGGCCACAGCGGAAAAAGTACTGCTGGTTCAGAAGGAACAACATCAAGTACATTGATTATAAAGATCCTGATTTTCTTTTGAAATACCTTAATGAACAGGGCAAGCTCATCCCCAGACGCATTACCGGAACATCACTGAAATATCAGCGAAAACTGGCTACTTCAGTGAAGCGTGCGCGGCATCTGGCTTTGCTTCCTTTCGTTGCCGACTCTTTAAAATAAACAGGAAGAATGGAAATCATATTATTGGAAGAAATACCGCAGCTCGGATATGAAGGAGATGTGGTAACGGTGAAGGCAGGTTATGCACGAAATTTCCTGATTCCCGGAGGTAAGGCCATTACGGCTAATAAGGCCAACAAGAAAATGGTGGAAGAAAATCAGCGCCAGGCTACCCACAAACGCGAAAAGGTGGTGACTGAGGCTCAGGAAGTAGCTGCGAAGCTGAATGAAGCCAAGATCACCATTCCGGCAAAAACAGGCACCAGTGGGAAGATTTTCGGATCCATCACTACACTTCAGGTATCTCACGCACTCAAGCTCCAGGGATTTGAAGTGGACAGGAAGAAAATCTCAGTGGTGGAAGAAATAAAGAACCTGGGAACTTATCATGCTAAAGTACAGGTACACCGCGACATAGAAGCCACAGTAGAATTAAACGTTGTAGCGGAGAAGGAAATTTGATTTTATCCGCAATGAGAGAAAAAAGGTGTTTGAATACAAGTTCAGACACCTTTTTTTTGCCACCTGCAAATTTGATTTACTATAACAGGTACAATCCTGAAACCGTTGAACACTTCGCCTCATAGTCAATCTTTAAAATCAAATCCCTGTACCGTAATTTTATTTTATAATTTCGGCCCTTAATTTTAAAACCTATGGAAATTTCGGTTAAACGCTTTAACCTCATCAATAATGTAACGGGCTGGGTCGTATTTGCCATAGCAGCTTTTACTTATCTTGCTACCATCGAACCTACAACCAGCTTGTGGGACACAGGAGAGTTCATTTCGGCCTCTTACAAGCTGCAGGTAGTACACTCTCCCGGAGCACCCTTTTTCCTGATGCTGAACCGGATGTTTACTTTGGTGGCAGACATCATGGGGGATAAGAGCCTGGTACCGGTGATGGTAAATGCCTCATCTGCCCTGGCAAGTGCATTCTCCATCCTCTTCCTTTTCTGGACCATTACCGCCATTGCATGGAGACTGCTCGCAAAGGATAAAATTCAACTCAGCCAAGGGACTTTAATCGCCATAATGGGTGCCGGTATAGTAGGCGGCCTGGCTTATACCTGGAGTGATTCGTTCTGGTTTTCAGCCGTAGAAGGAGAGGTTTATGCCCTTTCATCTTTCTTCACTGCCATCGTTTTCTGGCTTATGCTGAAATGGGAAAGACGGGCTTATGAAAAACACTCAGTGCGCTGGCTCATATTTATAGCTTATTTAGTGGGACTGGCCATTGGCGTCCACCTTTTAGGACTCCTGGTTATTCCCGCCCTGGCATATATTTATTACTTCCGGCTTTATAAGCCTTCCGTCAAAGGCATCATCATTACCGGCCTCTTTGGCCTGGTGGCACTTGGCGTGATTCAAATTGGGGTCATACAATTAATCCCAACGATAGCCTCAAAAGTGGAACTCGTATTTGTGAATTCGATGGGACTGCCATTTTGGTCAGGGGCGGTTTTCTTTTTCGTGATACTGACGGGAGCACTGGCTTATGGCCTTTATTACACCCGCAAGAAGGAGATGGTGGCCCTGCATAATGCGCTCATTGCACTTACCGTAGTAATGATTGGCTATACCAGCAATGTTATGGTAGTAATTCGTTCCGCAGCCAATCCTCCCATTGATATGGGAGACCCGGAGGATGTGTTCAGCTTTATTTCATACTTGAAACGGGAGCAGTACGGAGAATTGCCGCTTGTAAGGGGGCCCTGGTACAATGCAGGGGTCAGGGAATACGATTATGAAGATGAGTATTTCAAAGGAGATGACGAATACGTAGTGGTTCCTGATAATAAGGTCATTCCACAATACAATGAGGCAGACATGACTGTATTTCCGCGAATGTGGAGTCCTCAGCAGCATCATGCTAACTTCTATAAGAATTGGTCGCAAATTCAGGGGGATCGAAAACCGAATTTTATCAAGGAGAATCTTCACTTCTTCTTTACATATCAAATGGGCCACATGTACTGGAGGTATTTCGCCTGGAATTTTATTGGCCGGCAAAATGACATCCAGGGACATGGTGAGTTTAACAATGGAAACTGGATCAGCGGTATTGAATTCATGGATAAAGGAAGGGTAGGACCGCAAAAGGACTTGCCCTATAATATGAAGACCGATAAAGGACGGAATTTGTATTTCTTTTTACCTTTTATCCTGGGTCTTCTGGGCATGGCTTATCATTACAGCCGGGACAAACACAGTTTTGCAGTAGTACTGATCTTTTTTGTGATGACGGGGATTGCCATCGGGGTCTACCTGAATATGCCACCATTGCAGCCACGGGAGCGGGATTATGCTTTCGTAGGCTCTTTCTATGTATTTGCAATATGGATTGGCCTGGGCGTATTGTTCATAGCTGATCTGCTTCGCAAACGAACGGGATGGGCGCCAGCCGCTCTCATTGCATCAGTTTTGGGCATCCTTGTTCCCATCCAGATGGTGAGCCAAACCTGGGATGACCATGATCGTTCCGGCCGCTTTACCTCAAGGGATTATGCCAACAATTACCTGCAAAGCTGTGCGCAGGATGCCGTATTATTTACCAACGGAGATAATGATACATACCCGGTATGGTTCGATCAGGAAGTATTGGGAATCAGAACGGACGTGCGTGTGATTAACCTGAGCCTGCTCAACACAAGCTGGTATGTGCATCAGATGCGGCAGGATTTCAACGAATCCAAAGGTTTGAAACTTTCATTTACGCCTGATCAGTTGCGGCAGGGTACCCGTGATTATGTGATTCATTACGAAAACCCGCAGCTCGGCATTGCAAAAGATCGCTACGTTGATCTGAAACAAATGATCGAATTTATTGCTGATGACAATCCGAAAACGATGGTTCCTGTGGCTTCGGGAAAATCCATTTACTACTTCCCTACTAAAAAGGTAAGTGTTCCGGTAAACAAGCAGAAGGTAATTGACAATGGCACCGTGCCTGCTGAACTCGCGGATAAGATCGTAAGTTCTATGCAATGGGATCTGGGCAAGAATACCCTGATGAAAAATGACTTGGTGGTGCTCGACCTTATAGCGACCAATGACTGGGAAAGGCCGATATATTTTGCCATTACTACCGGTTCAGATGCGTATATTAATATGACTGACTATTTCCAACTGGAAGGATTGACTTACCGGCTCGTACCCATTAAAAATGAACAGAATTACGATCAGCAAACTGGCCGCATAAATACGGACCTGATGTATGACAACGTAATGAATAAGTTTCAATGGGGCCGGCTTGACGAAGAAGAGCTCTATGTTGATAATGTATTGGAGCGCCAATGCGTAAACCTCAGGAACGTTTTCGCGCGCCTTGCCAGAGCCCTTATTGTGGAGAATAAAAATGAAAGGGCGATTGAAGTGCTTGACCGTTCTCTGGAAGTGCTGCCGGAACGCAATGTACCTTATGATGTATTTATGATCCCCATCGTAGAACTTTACTATACTGCCGATGCAGAGGAGAAAGGCCAGGAAGTGGCAGAACGGCTGCACTTTATCTACACAGATGAGCTGAATTACCTCATGGCGCTCGATCCGGGAAAAAGGCAGGAGGCTCAGGAAGATATTCAGCGGAATCTTTACGGATTGCGCTCCCTGGTTCGTATGGCACAGGATGCCGGGCAAACTGCATTTGCAGAAAGAATGCAGGCCGACCTCGACCGCTATTCCGGCACCACACCGTCATTACCTTAGCGAAAGGATTTTTAAGACAAATCATTAAATGATGATAAAGGAGGGATTTACCTCGTTAATTCCTCCTTTATTTTATTTAATGCCTCTTTCCCTGGGCCGGGCGCATTCATAGTTTTGAGTTTACCATCCTTGCCAATTATGGCGTATCGGGGATAACCGCGAAAGTTAAATGTCTTATAGAGATATTCACGGGTAGCCTGATTAGGTGTAATCCCATGCGTGCCGGAAAATGCTTTGTCCTTTACCATTTTTTCCCAGAGCTTACTGTCTGTATCAAATGCAATGATGAGGAATACAACATCTTCATCTTTCAACTGCTCCTGCAGCAGGTTGCTCTCCGGGATAGCCTTGATGCAGGGAGCGCAGTTTGTAGCCCAGAAGTCCAGATATACCACACTTCCACGGAAATCTGAAATGGAAATTGGCGCACCTTTTAAATTTTTTACTACAAAGGAAGGTGTGATCTCTTCGGCCAGTCCTGCCCGGAAATTACCGGCTATTGCTTCAATCACATTTGAAAAGGCCGGACTCGTTTCTTTCTGATAATACATGGCAAGCAATAAATCCAATTCCTCGCTATCAGCAATCCATTCGGCCTGCGTGAGCATTTCTACCTGATGTGCATAAAATGCATCCCGGTTTGGGCCAGCCAGTAATTTCTCTCCTTCTTTAGCCTTATATATAAACTGATTTTCAAAGATCTTTTTATGTTTTTCTTCATCCTCTTTTACCTCGTTTGCGCCACGCGACAATAAATTGGTGCTGAAAGCATTCAGCAGCGAATAATAGGAACCGAGATAGACAGAAGAATCTGCGTAAAGCCCTGCCTCATCTAAAAAAGCATAGTAGCCCGGTTCCGGAAAAATTGATGTGCCCGATCCTTTGGACATTGGGTGCCTCCAGAGATACTGCAGTTTATCAATAGCCCATCTCTGATTTATATCCTGCTTCATAAAATCGGAATGCACCGCAGATACAATTCCGGATTCATTCAGGCTATCCCAAAACTGAAGCTGGTCCTGCCTTCTTTCATCTATAAAATGATTGAAGTTATCGAGGCTCATTTCGCTGTAACTCTGATAGTAAATCATCGCCTTTGCAGTTCGAAAGAACCGATCTACAAATTGAGTTCTGGAAGCATTCATCTGCGCGGCATTGCCACGATAGCTTTGCTTTGTTTTGAACAATCCTTTTCTAACCTCCAGAAACAGCGAATCTCCAGGACCCAAATAAATATCAAAGAGGATAATTCCCTTCTCTGAGTAGAGATGCAGCTCAGTTATCCAATCGGTGTGAAAGGCAAATTGAAAGGAACCATCCTTTCCGGCTTTTACGGCCATTATTTCCTGATGTTCGGTGATTAGGCTTTCATAGGTATTCTGGCCTTTAAGGTACAGGGAATCTCCTGCGTACTTTTTTATTTTGCCGGAAAACCAGACATTGGGTTCAACGGCCGCAGCGTTAAAGGACAAGAATAGTATGCTAAAAATGAGCGTGTAAATTTTCATATTAATATGGAGTTTGGTTAATAATCTTAAGCCGGAAAAATTCTTTCAAATATAATTTTGCCGGACATTCAACCTGAAATCACATCATATGTAAGGATATGGCGCTTTTTGGATTTACCCGTGCTTCGGCTTAATTTAATTTAGCGCTTTGAAATCGAGATAAAAACACACTACTATGATCCTTATTATACTCTGCTCCCTTTTGGTCTCTTTTGTATATAGTGCCGGACTTCTGTTGGCGGCACGATACATTTTTCGCAAATTCCGCGAACGTAACAGGGGCGCTCTTCAGTATTAAAACAGGTGCCTGGAATTAGAAATTTTCATGCTTCTGGAATAAGATTCAAAGGCGATTATTGGGAAAGACCGAAATCGCCAGCATTTAAGTCTGATTTAATTCCGGCTCTTACCCAGTCCGATTCGCAGGCCAATGAATCCTGCAATGGCAATTGCCGCAGTAATCAGGGCGGCTTCCCACCGCTGGAAAATCACATTCCCCACCAGAAAAAGGAGTGCATACGTCATGGCAATTCCGCTGAGCCAGGATAGCAATTGATACCCGATGCCACCGGTTTTCGCTTCCTCAGTGGTGGCTACCGGACCCCAGTTTCCTCCCGGCTGCACCCTGTCATAGAAACTTCGCAGCAATTCCGGTTTTTCCGGTTTCGTCATATAAGTGGCGATGATCCAGGCTACAGTTGCCACAGCAACCGTGATAAAAAAACTGTAGGGGAAGGTAAAATACCAATATTCACTTTCGAAAGCCGCTGTTGCCATTTCGTCTTTTCCGTGAGCCAATTTCCAGTTTTGCCAGACAAAGTATTCCCACAGCTTTAACAAGCCGTAAGCGAGGAGAGGTGTAACAGTCGCTACAATTTCGCTCCAGGCGTTGATGCGCCACCAATACCAGCGCAGGATCAGCACCAGTCCCATGCCCGCACTTCCCTGGATGATGAATTCCCAGGCACTCTTTATTGTAGTAACTTGCGTGGTGATGTAGAAAGCAAATACCATCAACAGCAGCGTTCCGATACGGCTGGCCGCGACATAATGGGCATCGCCTTGTTTTTCAGAAGCAAAATTTATGGATGGTTTGAGAAATCTTTTATAGAGGTCATTGATAAGGTAGGAAGTACCCCAGTTAAGCTGTGTAGAAATGGTGCTCATGTATGCCGCCAGGAAAGTAACGAGGAGAAGCCCTTTGAGCCCGGCCGGCAGGAAATCTCTCATGGCATATACATAGCCGAGCCTGCGGTTTTCATCCTCCAGTTCAGGATAGAGAACAATGACGCACAGGCCGACCAAAATCCAGGGCCAGGAGCGTATACAATAATGCGCAATCTGGAAGAAAAGAGTGGCCATCTGAGAGCTTCTCTCGTCTTTGGCGCTCATCATCCGTTGCGCCACGTAGCCGCCTCCACCGGGCTCAGAACCGGGATACCAGCTTGCCCACCACTGCACCCCCACAAAGGCGATAAATCCTGCAATACCAATGGAAAGATTTTGCATACCGCCATCACCCCCTCCGAGGGTGGGAAGAAAGTTGAGCGTAGATTCGGGAAGCTTGGCCTGCAATCCTGCAATTCCCCCGATCTGTTCGGAATTAACAACCAGGATGGCCAACACAATGCAACCGGTAATGGCAATGGCAAACTGAATGAAATCGTTGATGGCAATGCCCCACAACCCGGCAAGAGAGGAATATGCGGCTACAAATACCATCGCCCCGCCCACGTACCATATCGTTTCTTCTTCAGGAATATTGAAAAAAACATGGAGAATGCTGGCCAGCGCCACATTTACCCAGGCAATGATCACGGCATTCATCAGCAGTCCCAAATAAACTGATTTGAACCCACGGAGGAAAGCGGCCGGTTTGCCGCCATACCGCAATTCTATAAATTCCAGATCCGTCAGGATTCCGGCCCTGCGCCACAAGCGGGCAAAGAAAAAAGTAGTAAGCATTCCGCCAATGAGCATGTTCCACCAGAGCCAATTTCCTGAAATGCCGTTTTGCCCTACTTCCTCGGTTACGTAGAGCGGAGTATCGGCTGCGAAAGTGGTGGCTACCATGCTGAAGCCTGCGACATACCAGGTGAGTTTGCGCCCGCTCAGGAAAAATTCCCCAAGGCTTTGGCCCGCCCGTCCAGCGAATTTAAGTCCGACAAAAAGAGTGATGGCTACAAAAAGTCCGATCAGCAGCCAGTCCAGCGTTTCGAGCACCATAGTTAATTGAATGATGAATTATGAGTTATGAGTTATGAATTATGCATGATTGTTCAGTTGTCTTCTGTTTGCCTGGCATCTCCAAATTTTGCATTAATGTAGGTACGCCATTTTTCTATCACGGCCTGCATATCCTGTGGCAGCGCTTGCTCAAAGTGCAGATGCTTTTTGGAGTGCGGATGGATAAATCCAAGCGACCGGGCGTGCAGCGCCTGCCGTGGCAACAGCTTGAAGCAATTTTCAATGAACTGCTTGTACCTGGAAGTGGGCGTACCGGCCAGGAGGCGCATTCCTCCATAAAGTTCATCAGCAAAAAGGGGATGGCCGAGGTAGCGCATGTGTGCACGAATCTGGTGTGTACGGCCTGTTTCCAGGCGGCATTCTACCAGCGTTACCCAGGTGAATCGCTCCAGCACTTTGTAGTGCGTAACGGCAGGTTTGCCAATTTCCTCTTCCTGATAAACCTGGCTCATTCGCCTGTCATGCTTGCTCCGGCCCAGGTTTCCGCGAATGGTGCCGCTATCTTCTGCAACATCGCCCCACACCAGCGCAGTATAGGCGCGTTCTATGCTGTGGTCGAAAAACTGGCGGGCCAGAAAACTCATGGCATATTCTTCCTTCGCCACCACCATTACGCCCGTAGTGTCCTTGTCTATCCGGTGAACCAGGCCGGGACGGATTTCGCCATTTGCATGGGTGGGAAGATTATCGAAATGATAAACCAGGGCATTGACCAGCGTACCGGTATAATTATTAAAACCCGGATGCACCACCATTCCGGCAGCTTTATTCAAAACGAGGAGATGTTCATCTTCATAAATAATATCCAGCGGAATATTTTCCGGGTAAACTTCTTTATCCCGAGGCGGCTCCGGCAATACGATCGAAACTTCATCAAGAGGCTTCACTTTATAATTAGATTTCACCGCCTCGCCATTCACCAGGATGCAATCTGCTTTTGCTGCATTCTGCAGGCGATTGCGGCTCACGTTCTGGATACGCTGCGTCAGGTACCGGTCAATCCGCAGGGGCTGTTGGCCGCGATCTACCTTTATACGATAATGCTCATATAATTCATCATTCTCCCCGCCCGGTTCCTGATCCTTGATTTCTTCTTCCATTAGAATTTATTTGCATAGCATTGTTCAAAAGAAGTAAAAATTACAACACCCCGCTGTGTTTACTTTTGCACTGAACATATTGTACACTCACTGATTATAAACCGTACTGAATTTCAACAACCAATAAATTTCAATTATGAAGACGACTATTTATCTGATGATGATGCTGAACCTGATCTTTTTTGCCTCTTGCGATTCGCCAGAAAAGGTGAAGGATGAAGATGAAAGAGGTGAGACAATGGCGGTGGACAGCCCTGGAATGGATAATGTCTTCCGTGGCAATTCTATGGAACAAGGCGGGATTACGCTTTCCATCGTAAAGGGGGCAAAGCAATTTGAAAATGCGAGCCTGAAACTGAACGAGCCTGCAGACGGAGCGGCACTGGAACCCGGAAAAATCAATTATACGTTTGAGGTTTCAGACTACAACTTGGGGGAGCAAACTCCTGATGCAGATCAGATGGGTCTGGCCAATTCGCCCGATGGACAACACATCCACCTCATCATTAATAACGGACCTTATTCCGCTCATTATAGTCCGCAATTTCAGAAGGAAATGGAAGCCGGTAAGCACGTAGTCCTTGCATTCCTTTCGCGGTCATACCACATGAGCCTGAAAAATAAGAATGCGATGGTGTTGCGGCAAGTTACTGTGGGCGATGGCAAAAGTGGCCCTGATTTTAACATGGATGATCCACATCTTTTTTACAGCCGTCCGAAAGGCGAGTACAAAGGAAAAAAGCAAACCGATAAGGTGTTGCTGGATTTTTATCTTCATAATGTAGAACTTGGTCAGAATGGCAACAAGGTAAAAGCCACGATCAATGGAAACGAATTCATTCTTTCACGTTGGGTGCCTTACGCCATGGAAGGCTTGCCGATGGGAGAGAACACGGTGAAGATTGAACTGATTGATGAGGACGGAAATGTTATACCGGGTCCTTTTAATTCAACAACCCGTACATTTACGCTGTCAGAATAAATTATTTGTAATACAAAGGACGGGGGAAGCCTCTTTCAGCCAGCAATGGTTGGAAGAGGCTTTTTTTTTCAGCGCCCGGAACTTTTGATTTCAGGTATCAGGTTTATTTTCCGGATTGGCAGACATCATTCTTAATGCAGCCATTTCCCGGTAGGCTGTACGGGCATCACGGGCGGGAGATCCGAAATAGAGCTTGCCTCCCGGCAATGACTTGGAAACTCCGGCCTGCGCAGAGATCACGGCACCTTTACCGATCCTGATGTCCTTCGTTATTCCTGCCTGGCCCCAGATGATGACGTCATCCTCAATGATGGCTTTGCCGCCTATTCCACATTGAGCCGCAATCAGGCAGCGTTTACCAATGATGGCGCCATGTCCCACATGGATGTGATTGTCCAGTTTGCTGCCTTTGCCAATCACGGTGCTGCCGCTCACCCCCTTGTCAATCGTGCATGAAGCGCCAATTTCCACATCCTCCTCAACGATCACGTTTCCGCAGGAAATCAATTTATCGTGGTGCGTATTTCTGTTTTTAAAATAAAAGGCATCGGCTCCTAAAACACTGTTGGCATGAATAACCACATTATCGCCAATGGTGGTTTGATCATAGATCACCACGTTAGGATATATTATGCAGTTGCGGCCAATCTTCACAAAATTGCCGATCACCACGCCCGGATGAACCTGCGTATTTTCTGCGATCGTCACGCTCTTCCCTACCGTAAACTTCCCCTGCGGAATGGGAGCCGGCAGCCTGAAGTGCTTCACCAGCCGGTTATAGTCTCTGAAAGGATCTTCGGAGATGAGGAGTCCTTTCCCTGCCGCAGGTTCCTGTTCTTCGCTATTAATGAGCACTGCTGTAGCTGCTGAATTCAGCGCCTTTTTATAATATTTGGGAACATCGGTAAACGTAATATCCCCGGCTTCCACTTTGTGGATTTCATTGATTCCGGTAAGTGAAAGATCGTGAGGACCTTTATAACGGCAGTTTAAAACTTCTGCAACTTCCCGCAGGGGTTGAGGATTTTGAAACTTCATAATGTAGGGATTTTTAAATTGTAGTATTAAAGCACGCAGGGCGCAACAAAGATGAAGAAATGTTGCTGTATCAACACATCCTCTCTGATGCGTCCTTACCTTCACCTGTGCAGCAATCTTTAATTTCGCCCAAAATTTAACAGATCATCCATGAGAATACTTCTGGCGTTCGTCCTGCTCTTCGCTTCAGTTATTTCAAAAGCGCAATCTGATATTGATGCCCTGATCCTGAGAGATGATCCTTACGACATCAGCAATGTCTGGATAAAGGCAGCCCCGCTCTATATCGGTTCGCTTTACGAAGCGGAAGTAGATGCAGGCGCTGCATTAGGTTTTCAATATCAATGGCAAAACCAGGTTTTTTTTGATGTATATGCCAAGCTTCCTTATTCTCCAGTGGTTGACGGGGCAAAGGAGGCCGCAGAGCAGGACTCGGCCCGTGGTGATTATGTCCGCGGATTTGAAGCTGACATTGGCCTCACCTGGATCATCAGCGACACTATCAAATTAAAGGCGCTGAACATGTTCATAGGCTCAGGCAGGAATCCTGAAAGGTTGTATCGTACGCAATCGAGCCTGCGCAAAGCCTGGGGCATAAAGGCCGGGTACAATTATATGTCGAGCGTGGTATCCGGCAATTATTTGCGGCTGGACCGGATCCAACATGCGAGCGGTACTTCTCTTGATAATATGCCCGGCCGCAAATTCACCAACATTCGCGTGCGGTCGTTCTATCTCGGACTTTCACAATTCACCATTCGCAACTTCAGAATTCAAACCAGCGACTTTGGAGAAAACGAGGATTTCAGGTTCCGGAGAATATTTGCTGATATGATGGTTAGTCCTGCCCTGCTCATTGATGAGGTGGGCTATGGTTATAATAGCTACGACCTATCAGGCGATGAGTACAGCGAGCGTCCTTTTGGATTCAGGGTTGGCATTGAGGAATATCTGCGTTTCTCAGATCATGTGGGATTTATCGCTTCCCTCGAAACCGGCATCAGGCCCGGCCTCAACCACATAAACAGCGATAATCCCGTCAGGAACTTTTACTGGCAGGCGCGCCTCTTCCTCACGCTGCACGATAAATGGTGATGGCCGTCAGAGAAACTTCCGCTGTACGAGTTCCTGTAATTCCAGATAAAGCGGATCGGAATCCTTCCAGTCGTATTTAGGTTTTAATTCCGATTGCAAATAAAACCGGGCTTCGCTGTAGTTGCCGCTCTTATTCAGGAAATCAATCGTTTTGCGATATTCCTTCTGGTTTCCTTTAAACAGATCATTTATAAAGGCGATTTTTTTATTCAGGCTAATGGCTGATTTCAGATCTGCAATAGGCGTGAGCTTAAATTTATCCGCCATTCCCGGCTGCGATTTTCCCAGTCGCTGGTGCAGCGCGGTGCGTCCTGCAAACCGCTCATTCAGGGATTGCCTCGAAGCCGGTTCTTGCTCCGGTTCTTTCGCGGGGGCTGCATCCTTTGCGGATTTTTCTTTTTCCGCTGCTTCCTTCTTGGTTTTCTCATTTTCCGGGGACTCTGCCATTATTGGTTCTGCTGGTGCCGACTCTTCCGTTTCAGGCGGTAAATCGGGTTTTTCTTCGTCCTGAATTTTTTGCGGTAATTCCTCCTCCGGTTTTTCTTCCTCCTGATTTACCGGTGCTTCCCGTGGCGCAGTAGAGTCAGGCACTGTTTCCTGCGCAGGTTCGGCTTCCTCTTGCGGGGTTTTGTCTTCCGTGTCTGCCTGTGCATCCGTGAAATCGCTCTCAGGAGTGGACGGTGGTTCCGGCACCGAAGGTTCATATACCGGGGGCTGCTCATATCCTGAAGGTTCAGGCTGCTGGTGCCGGAATGCCTGCGGTTCATGTTCTGACATTTGCTTCACCTCCTCCCGCAGTTCTGCGATATGGCTGCTCACCTTTCCGGCTGCTCCTTCATCCCTGTATTCTTTTTCAAGTTTTAATACTATTTCATAAAAAGAAATAACCTGTTTTTTTAATAAGGCCATTTCCAGCGCTGGCACCTCTCCCTGCTCTTTCCCGGTGCGTACGTAAGTTTCATTAATATCCTGGAGCAGTGAAGTGGCGATATCAAATAATTTGTCGTTTGGCATATTAAAATATTTGCTGCAAAATTATAGAAAGAGAAAGAGCCTGCCCGGAATAACAGGTAATATGCGAGCCGGTTGATAGTTAGCACCATGTTCCTTTGCTGCGTTTTCTATTTTTGCAGTGCGTAAACCCGCGCTATAGCCCTGACCCCATTAACTTATCTCAACCTTCCGAACTGTGTTTCTTGAACCGAAATTTTATGTAGATAAGCCTCGTGGATGGATTGAAGTGGTTTGCGGACCTATGTTCTCCGGCAAAACGGAGGAGGTGATCCGCAGGCTGAAACGTGCCACCATTGCGAATCAGCAGGTTGCCATTTACAAACCGGAAATGGATACCCGGTACAGCCGCGAGAACATCGTTTCGCACGATTACAACCAGCTTTCCTCTATTTCCATAAAAATGGCCGAAGAGATTTTGTATGATAAAAATCCGGCACAGGTGATCGGGATTGATGAGGCGCAGTTTTTCAGCAAAATACTGGTGAGGGTGGTGCAGATCCTGGCCGGCAAGGGAAAGCGCGTAATAGTAGCGGGGTTGGATATGGACTATTTAGGACGTCCGTTCGGCCCTATTCCGGAGCTTATGGCCGTTGCGGAGTACGTTACTAAAATCCATGCGATTTGCGTGATCTGCGGTTCACTGGCCTCCCATTCTTATCGAAAATCACCCAACACGGAACATGTGCTTGTCGGTGAAAAGGAGCATTATGAACCCCGTTGCCGCTATTGCTTTAACCAGGGAATTGAAGAATCGGGCGGAGCGCAATTGCTGCTATGATGAAGCCGGGCCGTTCATTTATTGAGCTTTATCCTGAATGTGGTGCCTGTGCCTAACTCTGAGGTTTTCACGTAAATGGCACCTCTGTGATAGATTTCTACAATGCGTTTTACGAGCGACAGGCCAAGGCCCCAGCCCCGTTTCCGCGTGGTGAAGCCCGGATTAAATATGGTATTAAACTGGGATTTGGGAATACCCCGGCCTGTATCTTTAATATCCACCAATACCTGCCTGGAGCGCTCTTCTATGTGGAAGCTGACCCGGCCCTCTCCGCTCATTGCGTCCACGGCATTTTTCACCAGATTCTCCACCACCCACGCGAATAAAGGGCGGCTGATGAAAGCCTGAGTTTGCACCTGGGACTGCGGATCTACTTCCATCGTCACCTTTCGCGAAACGCGCTTGCGCAGGTAGCTCAGCGTTTCCTCAATGGCATCGGCCACATTTTCCTTTATCAGCACAGGTTCTGAACCAATTTTCGAGAAACGCTCCGTAATCATGTTGAGCCGCTCAATATCCTTTTCAATTTCGACCAAAATTTCCTTGCTGAGCCTTGATGTATCCTCATTCAAATATTCTGTCCACGCCATAAGCGATGAAATCGGAGTGCCCAGTTGATGTGCTGTTTCCTTTGACATTCCCACCCAAACCCGGTTTTGCTCATACCTCCGTGAAGCACTGAAAGCCAAATAAGAAACAATAACAAAAAGTGAAATAACAAAAAGCTGTATGTATGGATAATAAGTAAGTTGTGCAATGAGATTTGAATTTTTATAATAAATAAAATTCCGCGATCCATTTCCATATTCAATTACGATAGGGTCGCGCTCAGCTTTCATTTCACGGAGTTGCTCCCGCAGGTAATCCTCATCCTGCATCGGAATAGAATCAAAGTTCCGGGCATCAATAATATTATCATTTTCGTCAGCCAGGATTACCGGGATTGTTTCATTGGTTTTGATTACTTCACTTTCAAAAGTGAGGTCGCCACTGTCATTGTCCAGGTTGATCAGTTCATTGTACGCAGCGGCCCAGAGCTGAATTCGCTTTTTCTCCTCGTGGGCTAATTTTTCGACAAGATAATTGGTATACCACAAAGAGGAAATTCCTATTAATAATGCCGCTACAAAGAGTGCCGTTTTCCAATGCTTCTTCTTTTCGTATGCTCCCATCGCTTATTCTTCCTTCGGCTTTTCAAAGAGCCTTTTAAATGCACTTTTGCTTTCTTCCTTTTTTTCAGACTCTTCCCGGCCATTCCGGCTGTTGGTTCCCGGATTTACAGGATCAATGGCATATTCCTCCCCAGCAGGATCCGGAGTTCGCTTAGTTTCCTGTGGTGGAGCTTCATCCTTTTTCTTCTTAAATAAATTCTTCAATTCGCGGCCCTCTTCTTTTATTCCTTCAGCTATTCTTTGCTTCACTTCTTTTTTATCATATTTAAAAAAATAATTATCATCATCTCCATACATCAAGAGATAAAGATGCATTCCTCCCCGCCCATCGCTTTCAGTTTCGCGGTAGCTTTCAGCTCCAAGATCATTTTTGCCGAAAAGCAGTTCAGATAAATTGATGTCAATTTTATAATTAAATTCATTTTCAAAATTATGAGTGCCGGAAACCTTCATCGTCATCGCGTTATTATTGATCGTCATCTGAGGCAGCGTAATTACCTGCCTGGTGATGAGCACTTCATTCCGGAGTTCATCGAACTTCAGGTGTTCCATTTTCTTCATTTTAATAAAACCCGCCATCTCAGTCACCGGCTCAAAGTTTATCAATTCCCCGTCACGAACCACCATATTTGAAACCACGTTCAGCTTATCATATTCCGGTGAAAAATCATTGTTATAAACGGCTTCCAATGAAATATCAGCCGTTAGTTTTCCTTTCAGATGTTTATCCATTAAATATTCCTGTCCGAAATTTCCAAATGCATAAAATAGTTTTTTAATATCTAAATCAGTACAATCAGCTTCTGCATCCACATAAAATTTCTTATCTTTTTCTGATACTTTTCCATTCACGTTCATTTTTCCATTCATCGTGATAAAGGAAAGGCCGTTCGTTCTCATAACGCCTTCATTAAAATTAAACCGGCCCCTTACTTCTTGTGCTTCAAACTTATGGAATACGATCTGATCTAATGCTACTCCAAAATTTATTTGCAAATATTCAGGAAATGAAAAACTATAGGTCGTATCAGTTTCGTCTTCGGAGACCTCTTGTTTTAATAATTCATTAAGATTAATTCTCTGGCTTTGTAAATCGGCATCCACCACCAGTTTTTTATCAGGGAGAAAAAGAAAGGAGGCAAAGTTCCGGAAGAAGCCATTCAGCGTGAAATCGCTTTCAGAAATCCGGCCTGAGAAGTTTTCAATCACCATATCTTTTTTGTCAAAGAAAAAGCGACCATTCAGATTCCGAAATTCGAGGTGAGTATTTTCAGGAATAATATTCACATCACCAATCACAGCTTTACCGCTAAGGCTGGTTTTGTGAATTGAAGAAACATCTTTAAGATTCCGTGTATCTCCTGAAAAAGAAGCATCAAGGTAGAGGTTGCCGCGCATTTCCTCGATTCCTTTTATATGCAAAAAACTATGGAGATCCTCAAGATTGATATTCGTAATCAGATGCGTTTTGATAAAAGGCGTATCAAAATTTCGAAGAAAGAAATCTCCCTGAATTTCTTTACCTTTCAGCGTAGCCTTTATGCCTGAAAGATCAACCACCGAGGAGGCGAGCATCCGGCTTTCCCCATTGTTGTAATTGCCTTTCAGATACACATTTTCCAGCGCTATTCCTTTTTCTTTATTCCTGATGGTGGCATCCTCAATCCCGAAATCAAAATTTATTGCCGGATTTTCGGAGCCGGTAAAAATGCCCTTTATCTGCGCCTCGAAATAAATACGACCGCTGCTTTCGTAATCCTCCAGGGAAGTAAGATATTCGTCAGGAATCAGCGCCAGCAGTGATTTCACGTCTGTTTCCCTGCCCTCTATTTCCAGGTCGCTGTAATAATCTTCGCCTTGTTGCTGCACATATCCGTGCACCATGAACTTGCTTCCACCAAGTTCCAGTTCAGCCTCTTTGATTTTATAAATCTTTTCAGCGCTCTCTACGGCCAGTATACCAGCGAGTTTCAATCGCTTGTCTTTTACAAACCTCATCGAATCTATCTGGAAATAATCAGCATAAAGGTCACCGTCAAATTCCAGATCAAATACATCTGCTGTAAATTCTCCACTCAGTTGAGCATCATCCACCACGAACCTAAACTTCTGGCCTCCGCTCAAATCTTCAAACCGAAGATCCACATTCACCAGCAAAATCTCTTTAAGATCCAAAGAAAAGACAGTATCTGTTTCAGCCGTGCTTTGGTCATCTTCCTTAAAAATCTCGAAATTGGTGCGGCCATTTTCATCTATCCTCAGAAAAACAATCGCATCCTCCACCACGATTTTTTCGACCTGCAGATTATCACTGAAAATGTTGAAGATATTAAAGAGAAGGCTGATGCTTTTCACTTCTGCCAGATTCTGCTCCGAACCAGGGAACGATTCCCGCATCTGTACATCCTTAAAAGTTACGGAGGCATAAGGGAAATTGCTCAGGAATGAAAAAGAGATGTCCTCGACCTGTACCTCGACCTGCAGTTGTTCATTGGCTTTTTGCACCACTTTCTGCTTAATCTCGGGGCCGTATATCCAGGCCAGCAGCAGTGCAATGCCTATTAAAACGGCCAACGATCCGGAGGCGAAGAGGAGGATTTTTTTGAATTTGCTCATGTGGAGGGAACGAAAATAACCAGAATGATGACATAAAAATAAGTCGCAGCCTGAGCGGATGCAAAATATGGGCGGAATATTGGGGCATCATTAGGAAATGAATGCCGGGGAATCATATCTTTGCACCCGCTTTCGCGATAGAGCAAGGCGAATTTCCAAATGGGAGTTTAGTTTAAAATTGGGAGTTTAGCTCAGTTGGTTCAGAGCATTCCGGTATTACACCGGAAGGGTCGGCTTGGAAATGATGAAGTAAAATGGGAGTTTAGCTCAGTTGGTTCAGCGCATTCCGGTATTACACCGGAAGGGTCGGCTTGGAAATGATGAAGTAAAATGGGAGTTTAGCTCAGTTGGTTCAGAGCATCTGCCTTACAAGCAGAGGGTCGGGGGTTCGAATCCCTCAACTCCCACACGAGTTTAGCTCAGTTGGTTCAGCGCATTCCGGTATTACACCGGAAGGGTCGGGGGTTCGAATCCCTCAACTCCCACACGAGTTTAGCTCAGTTGGTTCAGCGCATTCCGGTATTACACCGGAAGGGTCGGGGGTTCGAATCCCTCAACTCCCACATGAGTTTAGCTCAGTTGGTTCAGAGCATTCCGGTATTACACCGGAAAGACCGGGGAAATGGATAGCTCCGTAGTCAATAACGACCGGATATTTCTGGATACTATAGAGGCTAACTGTAAGCCCCTCCTGGTTGAGGAGACTTTCTTCCTTTACGCTTATATGCATCTCAAGAATTTTTCGCTTTTAAAACATACCGAAATTGGATATACGCTATGTCCTGCTTATGATTTGGTTTCTTCGGCATTAATCGTAAAAGGTGATGACGAAGAACTTGCCCTCACATTAAATGGAAAGAAGAAAAAACTGAAGCGACAGGGATTTTGAAGTAGCAATGAACCGGTTCTCCCTTGACGCCAATGCTATAGAGAACATTTTCTCCCGCATGGCCGGAAGTATCGCTGACTGGATGAATTTTATTGATGTCAGTTTTCTGCCGAATAAAATGAAGGAGGAGTATAAAAATTTGATTAGTCAGAAGGCCGAACAGATTGAGTTGTAATAAGATTAAAAAAACTGAATTACATTAAAATTTTCAGATCTGCAAAATATTATTCCTCAATAATTATCCGCCAAACTAAAATCCTTTTATCATCTCCTGCCGTCACCAGCCTTTCCTCGTCAAGCCAGATGAGGTGGTTGACTGAATGGACATGGGCATTGAATTTTTCCGCGTCAATTACCTTAAGCAATTCGAAGCTGCGGCTGTCCCATATTTTCACAGACTTATCCCGGCTTGCGGTTGCCAAAAGCCGTCCCCCTGGTTGTTGCGCAATTCTGTTGATGGTAAACAGGTGTGCAGGCACCTCAAGTTGGGGCGCATATTCTTCGTGTATAAGCCATGATTTCAGGTGTGCATCCCGGCCACCGGAAAGCAGCCGTATTTCGTCCTGGGTAAATTGCAGGCAGAAAGTGGAGAATTGGTGGCCCTCGAACCGGAAGAAGGGCTTCAGGTCGTGAGAAGAGAAAACGCGTATATCGCCATCACTAAAACCTATGGCGCAAACGGGTTGTGAAGGATGCAGCGCAATGCAGCGGGCATTTCGCTGGGATGGCCGTAAAGTGAGCAGCTCCTGAAGCGTATCCACCAGCAACAATTTGAGATAACCCTCCGCTCCTGCCACGATCATGAAATCCTGTCCCGGCACAACTTTCAGGTCAAAAATGCCGTGGTTCAGTTTCGCCTGCGTCACCAGTTGATTAGCCTCCAGATCCAGCATGATTATAACTCCGGAGTTGGTGCCGGCCAGCAGCCGGTTCGAATCTTTCAGGTATTGCATCGCATACACAGCCCCCTCAGTCTCAGCCACCACTTTGCCATTGTGTCCCTCCGCCAGATTCCACTTCACGATCAATCCATCGCCCGCGCCTGAATAAAAACTATCTGTATCCGGGCCTGGGGCAAGGCAGTAAATTGAATCGCGGTGCCCGGCCAGCTCGCCAGTTTTAGAAACTGAGATCTTCATTTCCCTCTATTATTTTAAAAATTTTGTTGTACCGGTTTATTAATTGAAAAGGCTGCGAATTTAAAACAGTGATCACAGGCGCACTTGTCAAACGCGCATCATTTTGTTTAAGTTTTCTACAATTAGATTTGCGGTTGTTATATAAATTCAACCTACTTCGATTTGCCACTGCAATTCATACGAAACCTTGATAACGGCTCGCGTCTGGGTCTCTGGAAGCTCACCGAAACACCAGAGGAGCTTTTGCAATATCTTCAGTTTAATGACCAGGAGAAGGCACTTTTCCTGACATTAAACGGAGCGTCCCGGAGAATGCAATGGCTGGGTAGCCGAGTGCTCCTGAGGCAATTGCTGCAAACGGATCATTTTATTGAAATGACAACGGATGAAAATGGTAAACCGGCCTTGGTTAATTTCCCCTTTGAGGTTTCTCTTTCCCATTCCTTCTGTTATGCGGCTGCGATTATCGGCAAGAGCCGGGTGGGGATTGATATTGAAATGGTAAAGGATAAGATCCGGAAAATTGCCCCCCGCTTTGTCACGCCACAGGAGCAGGATTTCCTGAAACCCGCAACAGAGGTAGAGCAGCTATACGCGATTTGGTGTGCTAAGGAGAGCCTGTTCAAGCTATATGGCCAGGGGCAACTCAATTTCAGGAGTCATATCCGAGTCCATCCTTTTGATATTACTGCGGAAACCCTAAAGGCCACAATCCATAAAAACAATTTCATCAGGAATTATGAGGTACACTTCGAAAGGATTGACGGCTATATGCTCGCCTATACTGCCGAGGAGTAGCTTCATGCATCATCTGCCGGTGTTTTATTAATTTGGGCAGCGAACCATCAAATATTTTGATAAAATGCTAGATGATATTAACCTCGAAAAAGTGCTGGTGCTGGATATTGAAACGGTTCCAGCCAAAGCCACCTATGAAGAGTTGCAGGAAAATTTCAAGGAGTTGTGGTGCCATAAGTGCAACTTCCTGAACCGGAATGCACCGGAACCGGTAAGCCCTGAAACGCTCTACGAAAGAGCTGGCATTTATGCGGAATTCGGAAAAGTGGCCTGTATCTCCGCAGGCTATCTGAAACGCGAAAAGGGCGGGTACAGTTTCCGCATCAAGAGCTATTGCGGAGATGATGAGCGGCAACTTTTGCAGTCATTTACTGCATTGCTTCAAAATCATTTTGGCGGCAAAGGCAGCTACCTCTGCGCTCATAATGGTCGCGAATTCGACTTTCCCTATCTCGGCAGGCGCATGCTCATCAACGGACTGAAGTTGCCCGCAATGCTGAACGTAGCTGGCCGCAAAAGCTGGGAACTGAACCACCTTCTGGACACGATGCAGTTGTGGCGGTTTGGTGATTATAAGAACTACACCTCCCTCACGCTTCTGGCTGCTGCTTTTGGCATCCCTTCACCCAAAGACGATATCAACGGCAGCGATGTAGGCCGGGTGTACTGGCAGGAGCGAGATCTGGACCGGATAAGCCGCTACTGCGCCAAAGACGTGGTAACGGTAGCACAACTCCTCCTGAAAATGCGCGGCCTGGAATTGCTGAAAGAAGAAGATGTGATTTATGTGGAGTGAAGGGAATTATGAAAAATACCGGTCACTCTTTTATTTTAATACAGGTTTTAAAATAATATTAATAGACATTATGAAAATACGACATTTAGACCATGTAGCCATTCGGGTATCGGATGTTAAACGCTCGGTTGATTGGTATCAGCGCGTGTTAAAGCTTGCACGGTTCTCCCCGCCTGAATGGGAGGGAGTGCCGGTTTTCCTGATGGCGGGAGATACAGGTATTGCCATTTTTCCAGCCTCTGAAGCTGATAACCGAACGGCATTGCAGCGCCAGGGAATTGGGATAGATCATTTTGCTTTTAATGTTCCATTAGATGAACTTGAAGATGTAAAAGCACACTACGATAAGGAAGGTATTAAATACCGCTTCAGCGATCACATATTTTATCACTCCATCGACACCCATGATCCGGATGGGCATACGGTTGAAGTTACTGCTGCTACTGGTATTAAGCCGGCACAAATCGCATAACCGCTACTGCGCCAGAGACGTGGTAACTGAGGCACAACTCTTCCTAAAAGTGCTGTGATTTATGTGGAGTAAAAGGTCCAATCTTAAATATCCAGTTATGATTTATTTCGAAAAGATTTTTTTAATACTTTTAATTTTTCCGGCTTCTCTTATAATTTATAATACAACCCGTGGAGATGCTATCGGAATCCAGGATTCGAGTTTTTATGGTTGTGAAGTAATATATGAAAACGAAGAATTAGCCGAGAATTTAGGATTAATTTCACCAGTAATTTTATTCATCCTGATTTACCTGGGGTCATGGAGGACTAAAAAACCTGGGGTTTATATAGTAATGATCTTTCTTTTTGTTATTGTTTATATTTATTATTCCGTTAATTTATTGTGGCCGGACGTTCCCGACCGTGACGCGATACAAGCATTTGGAGAGGACTGTTAGAATCAAAGGTGTATAAGGACACGTATGAATTTATGTGTTATTATGAAATCTGGAACGAATGAAATTATTATAGAAATACAGGAGAAAAGCATTAGCCAATTCCGAAGAGTTATATTCACTGCCTCAAATACAAATGTTGTTGCTATTTCTCAAAAAAATAAAAAGGGCTACCTTTTGTAGAAGCAGCCCTTTTTGAAAAAGTGGTATTTGATTATTATTTAACTACAACTATTTTCCTGTGTACCACATGTGCATCAATCTGGATGCGCAGGAAGTAAACGCCAGCCCGGAGGTTGTGGATCTTCATGGGTCCATACTCAAAGCGGTTTACCACGAAGTTGCCTGCTGCATCTATAATCTGCACCTGGGCTTCTTTGCCTTCGGGTATACTGATGTTGATGTCGTGCCTGTCGCGGGCCGGATTAGGATATACCGTAATTCTGTCCAGGTTCGCATTGTACTCATCCGTGATTTCATTGGCTGAGATTGCCTGGTCATTCCCGGCTTCTGCTTCTTTTCCCTGGTTGTCGAAGAGGTTTTCCTCATTCTGAACCATAATAGGCGTAGGAACAGACGGCAGGTGATAGAAATACACGGCTCCCGCCAGGGCAGCTACTTCGCCATCACCCTTTGCACCTACCATTGCCCAGTCCTGAGAGGCATCCACAGAGAATCCATAATCTTCATACGCGCCAGGCGTAGGTGCTACCAGCTTTTTGAACTGGCCCCAGCCGCCACTGTTGGCAAAGAGATAGGCAGAACCTGAACGAATGCCACTGTGGTCGTCAGCATAAGCGCCAACAATCGCGGTGTCACGTGTAATGCCTACGGAATGGCCGAACAGATGGTTGGCATCGCCATCGCCAGCGGTGAGTTTGCCTGTTTGAGAATAAGTGCTTGCTCCTTTCTGGAAGATGTAGGCAGAGCCGGAGTTGTTGCCGTCATCATCATCGCCATAAGCGCCCACGATTACGGAGCTGTCCACAATGCCCACAGAAATGCCGAAAGAGTCGCGGGTATCCAGGTCATTAGAAACCAGCTTACTTTCTTGTACCCAGTTGCCTGCGCCATCATATTTCCAGACGTAAGCAGCACCGGCCTTTGTCAGCAATCCGGAGTTTTTGGTGGGCGATCCTGCCACCACGCGATCCCCGTACATATCTACGGAGAAGCCGGTGTAGTCGTTGTGGTTTACGTCATTCGGCAACAGGGAATGCGTATGTGCCCAGGTTCCACCGGTTCTTTCATAAATGTAAACAGCACCGGACTGGGAATAGCCTGATAGGTCAGCACCAATACTTCCAATAGCGATGCGATCTCCAAATATAGCCACATCGTACCCATAGAAATCACCACGCTTGATGGCTGGGGCAGTCAGGGTTTGAAGTTCTACCCAAGCGCCATTCCTTCGGGCAAAAACATAAGCTGCACCAGTACCAAAGCCGAGACTGTTTTCTTCTGGTGCCCCGATGATGGCAAGGGTATCGTCAATGCCAACTGCGGACCCGAACTTATCGCCTGCCTGGTTAGAAGTGGAGGTGATCTTTTCATAGCTTGTCCATGAACCACCCACCTTTTGGTAAATGTAGGCAGCACCTGATTTAGGTCCATAAGTAGTATCAAGTGGAGCTCCTGCTACAGCCCAGTCGCCATGAATGGCTGTGGAGAATCCTGCGCGGGCTGAGCCTAAGCTATCAGATGGTGATATTTTTACCACAGGCGTAATTGATATGATCTCTACGAGGAACTCAGCGGAATCCTGGCAGCCATTTGAATCTGTCAGAACCACCTTATAAGTACCGCGATCAATGCCCGATAAATCCTCCGATGTCGCGTTATTGCTCCAAAGGAAGCTGTATGGTTGTGTCCCCCCTGTTGGCATTAGGTCAATGGCTCCGTCAGCGGTTCCGGCACCGGATGCATCCGTTATACTCGCTGTAATAGTCAGTGGTTCAGGATTGATAATATCTATTGTGTCGAAGTATTTGCATCCGTTCGTATCTGTTGTGGTGAGAAAGTACCGGGTTGGATGTAGATTTCCAATGCTGTCGCCCGTTTGACCATGGGACCACGCAAATAGATAGGGTGCTGCTCCACCGGTTACATATACTTTTATGTATGCATCATTGTCACCGTGGCAGGATGGGTTTTTAATCGTGAAGGAAATAACAACTCCCGGACAGTTCCCAATAAATTCATCAGCCCCAATATCAGGAGGAATGCCTCGGGTTTCCTTGTCAAAATCCACCGTTACGCGGTTAGTCGTTATGCCCGTTCCATTAAGTTCCGTTGCGCTTACGTGCAAGTCGGTGTCGTTCACAAAGCCGGGGTCAACCGAAAAGGAGTTGTGGTCATGGCCTCCGAAGTTGCTTTGCCAATCAGATAGATCAGCATCGAAGCTCACCCCGAAGCTGAAGGGATCGTTGTATCGGCCAAGGATGCTGCCCGTGGTGTAGAAGTTATTATAATCGGAAATAAGACTTGATTCTTCATTGTACCACATCACCCGTCCACCACCGCTGTTCACAAATATGTTGTTATAGATTCTATTATCGCTCCCAAATTCTATTAGCAGCGTGTAATTGTTACTATTGCTATTATTTGTCTTATTCACCGAATTATGAAAGAGGTCAAGATATTCAGCCAATCTTATATGCATTCCATGACCACTACCACTGGAATGAAAGAAATTATTGGCCACTAAACCTCGGTTGGCTAAAGAATTAGTGGATGAGTTAATGGTCAACGCAGGGTGTCCGTTATACACATGGTTGCCTGTTACCATCAACCCGCTATCGGTATTGCTCAGGGTAAGGGAACCTTGGGTCAATACATTATCCCGTATTTTCAGACCGTTAATTCCATCTACGGTAATGCTGCTGCCGGATACATTATTCTCAATAATTACATTGGTATTTAGCCCGGCACAAGTGTTATTAATTAAGAAACGGACACCGTTTAATTTATTATTCGCAATTAAAATATCCGAAGCCTGAAAGTTTTCTCCATAAATACTCGTACTACCAAGACTTTCCATTAAATTATTCAGAATTTTTATCCTATATAAATTTTTTTGAAATGCTATCACAGTGGAGCTGTTCGTACTTCGAAGTGTCAAATGCTGAAGCGTTAAAGCGCCAACATCCTTTAATACAACAGGGGTGAAAGCAGACTGTATCACTACATCAGCGCTATCACCTGTTGAAGATTGAATAATGAGACTATCTTCAGGTGAAGCACGGTAAATAAACTGAATTTCTATCTGCTCGTTGTATGTGCCCGGGGCGATATTCAGGATCACGTTCCCGTCTATGCCATGCCTGGCAAAAGAATCCATCGCTGATTGTATGGAGGGAAAATCGGTTGGAACAGCGTACGTTCCTCCGGCATAAGGCATACCAACAGGCGTAAATTCATCAGCACCAATATCAGGTGGGTTGGCGCGGGCTTCTCCATCAATATCATTGGTTACAGAAACCGGAGTGCCTACACCATTGAGCACCAGAGAAGTAACGTGTAAATCTGTATCGTTGAGAAATTTAGGGTCTGTCTCATAGGAATTTAGGTCAAAGCCAGTAGTGGTTTGCCACGCTGATAAGTTGGCAGGAAAATCGAAATCTTCAAAGCGGCCAAAAATACAGGGCGAACCATAAAAATTATTATAATCTGATAGAAGTGCTACCTCGTCATACCACACAACAGGGCCACCGCTGCTGTTCATAAAGATATTATTGAGAACGCGGTCGTTGAGATCAAATTGGACGGTAAAAGCATATTTATTGGAGTCAGCAGTATCCCCACTTAAATGAACGGAGTTGTGAAATACGTCAAAGAACTCATTGTTAAACATTAAGAAAGTATGTCCTTGTCCTTTTGAATGAAGAAAATTATTGGCTACAAGGCCAGGCTTGTCTGCATGATTTTCGGTGTTTCGTATTTCAAGTGCCGTTCTTTCTACATTATAAACATAATTGCCAATCACCTGCAATCCACTATCGGTATTGTGTAATGTTATTCCATTATCGCCAGCAGCTATTTTGTTATTTAGTATTTTAAGATTCAATGCGCCTTCTACATGTATTTCATTAGATGAATTATTGTAAATAGTAGTATTGTTAAGACTGCTTCTGCATATTTCGCTGCTTTTCATTTTTAAGAAAATACCTGAAGATGCACCCAGCAAACGGTTATTTGCAATTAAAAAATCTTTATCGGTAAATTCACTTCCAATAATAGGTAGATCCCCTTCCAGCCTGCTGTTAAGAATATTTACATTTTGCACTAAGGTTTTTATTACCAAAACATTCTTAAATGTTCCAATAGCGCGGACCGTCAGATGCTGGAGCGTTAAATTTGATACATTATCCAATAAAATCGTCCAGTTTGAATCGCTGGATGCAGCTGCAAATTCAATGGTCACATCAGCGCTGTCTTCCGTGGCCGATTGCACAACGAGGCTATCCAAATGGGAAGTGGTAGGAATGGAAGATATTTTGACTTGCTCGTAATAGGTGCCTGGTTCAATGTTTAGAATTACATTGCCGTCAATTCCACGCAATGTGAATGAATCTACGGCTGATTGTATGTTAAGAAAGTCAGTAGGAACTGCATAACTGCCTGTTGTGTATGGTCCCAAGCCAGATGGAATAAATTCATCGGCTCCAATATCAGGTGGGTTGTTACGTGGCTCATCATCAAAATCCATTGGTACACGGCCTGTATGTGTACCCGCATTATTTAAAATAAAAGACGTAGTATGAAGATCTGAATCATTTAAAAATGCCGGATGGACTGCATAAGAGGAACTGTCCAAACCTGTGATTGATTGCCATTCGACCAGGTCACCATAATATTGCGGATCAGTTATGACCAGATCATAGTAGCGGCCCAAATTACAGGCGGTGCTATAGAAATTGTTATAATCAGAAATGAGGTTGTCAGAACGGTCATAGTTGATAGCCGGGCCACCACCTGAATTTGCAAAAATGTTATTTAATATGCGGTTGTTATTCCCTAATTGCTCAACGAAAGCATAATCTTCCACATCCGCATTCATGCTTTTATGCACTGAATTATGAAATATATCCAGATTTTGGTTATTGATCAAAACCACGCCATCACCAGTGCCATGAGAATGGAAAAAATTATTGGAGACCAGACCACGAGCTGACGGAGAATTGTCTGAGCTTTCCAAACGCATTGCGTGATTCATAACATTGTACACTTGGTTGCCAATTACTGCGAGTGCGCTGTCATTGTTGATGAGTTCAATTCCTGTATAGTTAGCATAATTGTGCGTTGAAGTAATGGTATTTTTCAGGAGCTGCAGGAAATAAGAGTTTTCGATAAAAATTCCACCATTGTAATTGCTCTTGAGAATATTATTGGCGACAATGGTACTTCCTGATATGCAGTTTGTGCTATTAGAAAAAACTAAGGAAATACCTTGCGATCCTCCCCGGATCATGTTATGCTTAATACGCAAATTGCCTGCACTGAAAATATCTTCGCCATAAAAAAGGGAGGCATTTGTATTTGCAATTGTCACATCCGGCCCCACAATTAAATTGTTCAGGATGTTAATATTCTCCATTCTTTTTTCAAAAACCAGCGCACGGCCATAGGTAGTGCCACTGGCCCTGATAGTGAGGTATTGCAGCGTGATACCTGCAACCTCCTTTAGCATTACTGTCCAATTAGCCTCACTTTGGATTGAGGTAAATTCGATAATAACATCAGAACTGTCCTGTGTTGATGATTGAATAATTACAGAGTCATTTTGAGATGCACGGGGTATGTACCTAAATTCTACTTGTTCATTATAGGTTCCCGGGGCGATATTCAGGACTACATGTCCGCTAATACCGTAACTGGCAAAGGAGTCAGCGGCAGCCTGTATTGTAGCAAAATCATTGGGTACAGCGTATGTTCCAGCACTATAAGGCACTTGTCCAATAATTTCATCGGCACCGATGGCCGGAGGATTATTTCTCGGTTGACCGTCAATGTCTTCACTCACAAGCCCTGTATATACCCCCGCACCCGCTAACGCGATAGAGGATGAATGCAAATTTGTGTCGTTAACAAAAGCAGGATTGGCATTAAGGGAATTGGCATCAAATCCTGTTACCGACTGCCATTCCGGAAGCCCGGCTACTGCATAATCTGTGAAGGGAGAAACGGGTGAGGTATACCTGCCCAAATTACAGCCCGGCACATAGAGATTGTTATAGTCAGAAACAAGACTTCCCGGTCGATGATAATAGATAGCCGGCCCACCACCTGTGTTTGCGATATTGTTGTTCCAGATGCGATTGTTATTCCCAAACTGAAATTCCAGGGCATAATCGTCTTGGTTGGCGTCATCACTGCGGTGAACGGAGTTATGGAAAATATCCAGATATTCATTGCTCCTGATCAACATTACAGCATCCCCATTATCCCGTGCATGGAAGAAATTATTGGCAATCAGGCCCCGGTCAGTTGAAGAGTTCTCTGAAAATTGGAGGTAAAGGGCTACATTTTTCACATCGTAAACATTGTTGCCAACCACCCTGATTCCACTATCAATATCAAAAAGATAAATACCAATATAGCCTGTAGCCTCATCATCAGTAGTGATTTTGTTTCCAATTATATTTAAAAAATTAATCCGGGTAAGGTCCACTCCTCTGGAGAAGTTATCTAAGATGAAATTATTGGCAATGGTAATATGAGTTCCACGCGAACTACCCTGAAAGTTCAGATATATTCCGTTGGCACCTTCTTCTATTCTGTTGTTGCTGAATTCCAGATGTGATCCTCTAATAGCATTTCCATAGATTAGTATTGTATTGCTGGCAGCGTTTGCATCCTGTCCCAGAATATGATTATTCCGGAAATGAATGCTCTTCACATAATCTGTAAAAAGTACCACCCGGCCATAAGTGAGATTGGAAGCCCGAAGGGTCAGGTTTTGGAAAGTAATGTAGGCAGTGCTGTCAAGTTGCAAGGTGTAGTTAGCTGAGCTGCTTGCATTATAGGTGAGCACCACATCCGTACTATCTCCGGTGGCCGACTGAAAGATTATAGAGTCAGTGGGAGAGGTGCCGGAAATCCACGGAATGGTGACCTGCTCGGTGTAAGTTCCAGATGCGATATTGAAAATTACGTTGCCGGAAATTCCATTGGCTGTCAAGTCGCTCACAGCATCATTAAAGGTTTGATAGTTGGTGCCACCAGTAGCCATCCCGGCATCTATGCTATAGCTGCCATTCAGGGGCTGGGCCATAATTGAAGTGAAGCCAAATAGTAGGAATAATCCAAGGATAAGTGTAGGCGTTTTCATGTTGATATATTTTGGTTGATTTGTGATTATAGCTTTCGTTTAAGGTTGTTTCCAGATACGTAAGAGCTGAGGCTCCGCTTTAATATGCTTAATCACTGAGGAATTTCTTGTATTAAAAACTGATGTCGAAATTAGGGCAATATTACTTCACTACCACCAACTTACGATGGTATACATGTGCATCAATCTGGATGCGCAGGAAGTAAACGCCAGCCCGGAGGTTGTGGATCTTCATGGGTCCATACTCAAAGCGGTTTACCACGAAGTTGCCTGCCGCATCTATAATCTGCACCTGGGCTTCTTTGCCTTCGGGTATGCTGATGTTGATGTCGTGCCTGTCGCGGGCCGGGTTCGGATAAACTGTGATTTGATCAAACATCCGTTCAAATGCTTCTTCCTCAGCGATGTCAAAAGCTGATATGGCGCTTTCTTCATCATTTCCAGCATCTTCACCATCCTCATCAAAAAGGTTGGTCTCACGATGCACCAGGATTGGCGTGGGAACAGACGGCAGGTGATAGAAATACACAGCTCCCGCCAGGGCAGCTACTTCGCCATCGCCCTTTGCACCTACCATTGCCCAGTCTTCAGAGGCATCCACAGAGAATCCATAATCTTCATACGCGCCAGGCGTGGGTGCCACCAGCTTTTTGAACTGGCCCCAGCCGCCACTGTTGGCGAAGAGATAGGCAGAACCTGAGCGGATGCCGCTGTGGTCATCAGCATAGGCCCCTACAATGGCAGTGTCATTTGTAATGCCTACGGAATGGCCGAACAGATGGGTGGCATCGCCATCGCTCGCGGTGAGTTTACCTGTTTGCGCATACGTGCTAGCACCTTTCTGAAAGATGTAAGCCGAACCAGAGTTGTTGCCGTCATCATCATTACCATAAGCACCTACGATCACGGTGCTATCTACAACGGCCACTGATATACCGAATGAATCGCGGGTATCCAGGTCGCCTGAAACCAGCTTGCCCTCCTGCGCCCAGTTGCCTGCGCCATCATATTTCCAGACGTAAGCAGCACCGGCCTTTAAGAGCAATCCTGAGTTTTTGGTGGGCGATCCTGCCACCACGCGGTCTTCATACATATCCACGGAGAGACCGGTGTAGTCGTTGTGGTTTACGTCATTTGGCAACAGCGTTTCTGTGTGAGCCCAGGTGCCTGCAGATCTTTCATAAATATAGACTGCGCCTGATTGTGTGTAACCCGAGAGATCAGCCCCAAAACTTCCAATTGCGATTCGTTCCCCAAAGATTGCCACATCATAGCCATAGAAGTCGCCACGTTTGATGGTTGGAGCAGTTAGGGTTTGGAGTTCCACCCATGAGCCAGACCTGCGGGCAAACACGTAGGCTACACCGGTACCAAAGCCCTGGCTGTTCTCTTCGGGCGCACCGACAATGGCCAGCGTATCATCAATGCCAACTGCAAATCCAAATTTATCGCCTGCTTGCGTGGAATTGGAAGTGAGCTTGGCATTTGTCGTCCAGGTGCCACCATTCCTTTTGTAGACATAGACTGCACCTGCTTTTATGCCTTTTGTGGCATCAAGTGGTGCCCCGGCCATCGCCCAGTCGCCATTGATTACAGTGGAGAATCCTACCCGGCCAGAACCTGCGCTACTTGAGGGAGTGACTTTCACCACGAGCGTCATGGTTCTTAGGTCTACCTCGTATTCAGCGGAATCCTGGCAACCGTTCGAATCGGTGACAATGACTTTATAATTCCCAGACCCAATATTCGATAGATCCTCGGAAGTGGCGCTATTGTTCCACAGGTAGCTGTAGGGCGTAGTACCTCCGCTCACGGTAATGTCAATGGCCCCATCAGATGCCCCATTGCTCGATTCGCCCGTGACCAGCGCTGTGATGCCAAGTGGTGCAGGGTCAACAATGTCCGCAGTGTCAAAATAGGTGCAGCCATTCGCATCCCCTACCTCTAAGAAATACTTACCTGCGGACAGGTTTCCGAGGCTGTCCGTGGTTTCATTGGTGGACCACAGAAAGGTGTAAGGTGGTGTCCCTCCGGTAACAGTGGCCTTCACAGCGCCATCGCTGTCACCGTTGCAGGACGGGCCATAGACCGTGAAAGTGATGACCGCGCCAGGGCACGAACCCGAAAATTCATCGGCACCGATATCAGGAGGCGTTCCGCGTGTTTCCTTGTCAATATCCAAGGGCACACCGCTCACAATCTTGCCTGTCCCGTTCAGGACGCTCGAACTGGCGTGAAGGTCCGTATCGTTCACATATCCAGGGTTAACGGAAACGGAGTTGGTACCTTCTAATGTTCCCTGCTGCCAATCTGCCAAATCCTCATAGAACTTAACCGGGTAAGTAGTAAAATATGGATCCGCAAGATCATAAGCGGCCAGGTAAGTTCCGTTGGTAAGCAGGTTATTATAATCAGAGCGGACACTTGCATTAAGGAGCACCGGCTCATCAATGTAAATAGCAAAACCGAAATCACTCACGAAACTGTTGTTGTAAACGAGGTTGTCAGGTCCGGGTGCTACGCGGAAAGCATCAGAACGGCTGTTGACCGAATTATGATAGATGTTCATATAGGCCGTAAATGCCAGGTCAATCCCGCCACCACTTACGAAGTTGTTGGCAATGAGGCCAGGTGCCGAAGAAGTGTTGATAGAATGGAGGACCTTTAGCTTTCCATCATAAATATGGTTTCCGATTATCTGCAACGTGGTGTCTGCCTCTACCACCTCTAAGTCATCCGCAGTGACGATGTTGTACTGCACATTGAGCATATTAATTCCCTCGATATATATCCCTTCATCAGAGATATTGCCATCAACAATCGCAACAGCACTGCTATGAATGCCACATTGAGGGGTTAACATATAAATACCGTTTACCTGATTATTCGCAATCAAGAGGTCGTCTATCCTTGCATTCCCATGCAAGGCCTTGCTGCCAGACCCTTCAAGTTGATTGTTGAGGATATTGACTTCCCTTATCCTGTCCTGTATGGCCAGGGCAGTTGTGCCACCCGTATTGCGAATGGTGAGATGTTGCAAGGTCAGGTATTGGGCCTCAGCCAAAAGGACCGTCCAATTGGAGTCGCTGGAGGTGGAGGCGAATTCAATAATTACGTCAGCGCTGTCCTGGTTTTCTGATTGAATAATGATACTGTCTCCTGAAGAGAAGCGATGTATTCGACCGATTTCAACCTGCTCATTGTAGGTGCCGGGTTCAATATTCAGCACTACATTGCCTGTCATGCCCCCAATTGTAAAGGAATCCACCGCATCCTGAATGGTGGCAAAATCGGTGGGAACGGAATAAGTACCTGCATAAGGACCTGGCCCGGTATACGTAAATTCATCGGCACCGATGTCCTGTGGGTTATTGCGCGGCTCACCGTCAAAGTCCATTGTTGCCTGGCTTAAACTTGTTCCTGCGCCATCAAGAAAAGCGATATTGATGTGCAGGTCACTGTCGTTCAAAAACATAGGATCTCCGTAAAAGGAATGTGCGTCCTCTCGCCTTGTGACAACCTGCCACTCGGCAAGGTCGGTTGGAAGATAAAGATCCCCATAACGCCCAAATATGCAAGGCGAACCGAAGAAATTATTGTAGTCGGATGTTGTTGATCCATCATAGTAAAATACGATAGGACCGCCACCGCTATTAACCAAAATGTTGTTCTTTACAAAAGTACCACCTCCGAATTCCACTACGAATGCATACACGTTGGGATCGGAATTGCCGGTTTTATGCACCGAATTATTGTGGAAATCAATTGAAGTATTAAGATATAAATGAACCCCATGGCCACTGCCTGTGGAATAGATGAAGTTGTTCGCGATTAAACCATTGGCCAAATACGCGTCACTTGGATAATTAAACCGCCTGACTTCAAGTGCAGGGCCTCCCACATTGAATATCTGGTTCTGTGTTATGGTAAAGTTTTCCTCGGCATCGTCCACACTTATTCCCCTGCCGATCTCATTGCCGTGAATGGTCAGGTACAACGAGCCGTCAGAAGATATACCTTGCTGTATCCGGTTATTGGCGATGGTAGTATTCGTATCGGTAGTTAGGCCGATCTTGCCATTGGTTGAACTTAACTCATTGTCCCTGACCGTGAGGTTCACGGTACTAAAGGCAAATACACCACCTGCCAACTGGTTGTTGGCCACCAGGGCATCCTGCCCTCTCTCCAAACTAATGGGCCCCACCAAATCATTGTAGCGGATATTTGGGTTCAAGGCATATCCCAGGGCTACGCCATTGGAAGCTATGTTACTGTCTATCACAGTATGGTTAAGGCTGCTATTGCTACTACAGGCATTGCTGTATTCGTAGCTGAAATCTATAGCCCTGACGCTGGCTGTTATCTGGTTTTTGACTATGATCAGATCGTTGTCAAAAAACCCATTCCCATAAAGTGGTGTGCCACCCTCCAGTGCGTTGTTGAGAATGTTCACATTTTCTACTTGGGTCTGGATGGCGATGCCCCGGTCATAAGCACCCCCAATAGCACGGATCGTCAGGTGCCGCAGTGTCAGCCCCTTCACATTATCCAGCAATATCGTCCAGTTGGAATCGGCTTGTGAGGCTGCATATTCTATTATCACGTCCGCTGTGTCCAGCGTGGATGACTGGATGATGATGGTGTCCGCAGCCGCTGATCGCTGAATGTTGGGTATCTCTATCTGCTCATTGTAGGTGCCCGTGGCGATATTGAGCACCACATTTCCGTTAATGCCGCGCTTGGCAAAGGAATCCACGGCCGTTTGTATGGTGGCAAAATCAGTCGGGACGGAATAGGTTCCCGCATAGGGTGGGGCACCCGTTAGGCCATATTCATCGGCACCAATGTCAGGCGGGTTGTTGCGCGCCTCCCCATCGAAATCGTTGGGCACACGGCCCGTGGTCATGCCCACATTGTTCAGTGAAATCGAACTGGAGTGAAGGTCCGCATTACTGGCAAAAGCAGGGTTCACTTGCAGTGAGTTCATGTCAAGCCCCGATACAGCCTGCCATTCAGCGAGGTTGGCGGGAAAGTAGGTTTCCAAACTGGGGGCGGTGCTATCGTACCGTCCCAGGTTGCAGGAAGTACTGAAGAAGCCATTGTAATCGCTGGTTAGGCCATCCGGGCGGAAATAGAACGCTGCCGGGCCGCCACCGCTGTTTGCGAAGATGTTGTTGAGAATGCGATTGTCGCTGCCCTCCCGGATCACAAAGGCATATTCGTCCGTGCTGTTGTTATTGGTTTTATGAACAGAATTATGGAAAACATCCAGATAGGTCGCCTCACTTATAAATACCCCGTCCGCACTGGAATCGCTATGGAAGAAGTTGTTGGCCACCAGCCCACGGTCCAGGGCCGAATTATCTGAATTTAAAAGGTAAAGCGCATAACCGGGCTGATCATACACATAATTGCCTGTAACCTTAAGGCTGCTGTCCACCTGGTACAAGTATATCCCGCTGCCGCAGCAATAGTCATCGTCTGTAGTAACCTCGTTGTTCAACACCTGGACCCGGGAAGCCCGGAGTACATCAATACCGTTTACGAAACTGCCGATAACCTTATTGCCGGCTACAATCAGGTTATCGGCCGATCTGCATACAGAGAAGGTGTTGAAATGCAGATAAATACCGTAGGCGCCCTCCTCCACCAGGTTATTTCTAATACGAAGATTAGTAGCGCCAAGTTTCTCCGTAAAGATTCCTGAGAAATCGGTGAGATTGCCGTTATAGTCCGTGCCCTGAACCGCATTATTCAGGATATTCACATCTATTAGCCGATCTGAGAACACCAATGCCCGCCCGTAATTAGTGCCTGTGGCGCGTATGGTCAGGTGCCTGATGGTAATTCCTTCCGTACCATCCAATAGCACCGTCCAGTTCGAATCGGCACGCATAGACGCATATTCGATCACCACATCGCTACTGTCTTGCGTGGATGATTGTATGATGATAGAATCAGTACTGGACGCGCGCTCAATGTACCCTACCTCAACCTGTTCATTGTAAGTGCCCGAGGCAATATTCAAAAGCACAGTACCGGCTATGCCCCGCTTTTCAAGAGAATCCATTGCGGCCTGTATCGTAGCAAAGTTACCGGGAACCGTATAGGTACCGCCAGCATAGGGCGACTGGCTGATGGTGAATTCATCCGCCCCAATATCTGGAGGATTGTTGCGCGCTTCTCCATCAAAATCCCCAGGCACACGCCCTGTAAAGACTCCAGCCCCATCAAGTACCGATGAATGGCTGTGAAGGTCACTGTTGCTTTCGAAAGATGGATTGACATCAAAGGAGTTGGCATCAAGTCCGGTTACTGATTGCCATTCAGCTAAATCTATAGGATAAGAATTGATGTATCGGCCGAGATAACATGTGGTGCTATAGAAATTATTAAAGTCTGATGCCTGGGGTGCCAATCCATAGTATGCAGCAGCCCCTCCTGCGCTATTCGCGAAAATGTTGTTCAATATCCGGTTAGAATCCCCGCTGGCAAAAACGAAGGCAAAAAATGCTGCCCCGTTACCCGTACTTTGGTGCACGGAATTATGGAAGAAATCCAAATAAGAATTGCTGTCAACCAAAACAGTATTTCCGTTGCCGGTCGAGTGCACGAAATTATTGGCCACCAACCCCCGGTTAGCTCCAGAATTATCTGAATTCCTCAGTTCCAATGCGATGTTCCTGGCATCGGAAACATAATTGCCCATTACCTGTAGGGCACTGTCATTATCATTGAGGTAAATGCCCACGAATTTTGAAAATTCATCATCAGAGGTAATGTCATTGTCCAGGACTTGCAGAAAAAAGGCTTTCTGAATGGAAATTCCCCTATCATAATGGCCGCTTAGCTGGTTGTGCGCGATGACCGTATTATTGGAAAGACAGATCGCACTATTCGCAAAATCAAGGGAAATTCCACGGGTACCCTCGCTCATTAGGTTTCTCTCAATGTGCAGGCTACTGGTGCTAAGTACATTGTTCCCATATATCAGAGCGCCATCTGTGCCGTTGGTACTCATATCCGTCCCTTCAATTGAATTATTGAGAATGTTTAGGCCGTCCACCCTTTTTGTTAACACCAAGGCATGCCCGTAGGTATTGTTGTTGGCCCTGATGCTAAGGTGCTGTAAGGTCAATCCTTCCGTCTGGTCCAATAATATGGTCCAATTTGCCGTGCTTTGGGTGGAGGTATGTTGGATAATCACATCCGAACTGTCCTGCGTTGAGGATTGGATGATGATGGAGTCGCTGATAGAAGCTCGGGAAATGTACCCGATTTCCACTTGTTCATTGTAAGTGCCGGGAGTAATATTGAGTACTACATTGCCTCCAATCCCGCGTGCCGCCAATGAATCTACGGCTGCCTGTATGGTGACAAAATCACCAGGAACTGTATAAGTGCCGCCTGCATAAGGCCCGGGGCCCATTATTTCGTCTGCCCCAATGTCCGGTGGGTTACTGCGCGGTTCCCCGTCAAAATCATTACTTACCTGGCTGGTATTTACACCTGCATTCCTAAGGATAAATGAACTGGAGTGCAAGTCTTTGTCACTTTTAAATGCAGGATTAACTGAAATTGAGTTTGGATCTAATCCCGTTGTAGCCTGCCATTCAACGAGATTGCCGGGATAGGATTCCGTAAATGGCGAAACTGGCGAGGTATACCTGCCCAAATTACAGCCCGGCACATTGAGATTGTTATAGTCTGAAGTTAGATTACCCGGTCGATGATAATAGATAGCCGGCCCACCACCTGTGTTTGCGATATTATTGTTCCAGATTCGATTGTTATTCCCAAATTGGAATTCCAGGGCATAATCGTCTTGGTTGGCGTCATCACTGCGATTAACGGAGTTATGGAATATATCCAGATATTCATTGCTCCTGATCAACATGACCGCATCACCATTATCCCGTGCATGGAAGAAATTATTGGCAATCAGGCCCCGGTCAGTTGATGAGTTCTCTGAAAATTGGAGGTACAATGCTACATTTTTTATATCAGATACCTGATTTCCAATTACCTTTAAGGCACTGTCAACATCAAAAAGAAAGATTCCAATGTATCCGGTGGCTTCATCGTCAGTGGTTAGCTTGTTCCCGCGGACCTCCAAAAAGTTTATCCGCGTCAAATCTATTCCCCTCAAAAAATTGTTCAGGAAGAAATTGTTGGCGATCGTTATATCTGTCCCGCGTGAACTCCCCTTAAAATTAAGATATATTCCATTGGCACCTTCTTCAATTCTGTTATTCTCAAAGTTAATATCGGACCCTCCGATATTATTGCCATAAACCAATATGCTGTTTGCAGCGCCATTTGCATCTGTACCAAGAATATGGTTGTTCAGGAAATGAATGCTCTTCACATAATCTGTAAAAAGTACCACCCGGCCATAAGTGAGATTGGAAGCCCGAAGGGTCAGGTTTTGGAAAGTAATGTAGGCAGTGCTGTCAAGTTGCAAGGTGTAGTTCGCTGAACTGCCTGCATTATAGGTGAGCACAACATCGGTACTATCTCCGGTGGCCGACTGAAAGATTATGGAGTCGCTAGGGGAGGAGCCGGAAATCCACGGAATCGTGATTTGTTCAGGATAAGTTCCAGATGCGATATTGAAAATTACATTTCCGGAAATTCCATTGGTTGTGAGATCGCTCACGGCATCAGTAAAGTTCTGATAGTTGGTTCCTCCGGTTGCCATCCCGGCATCTATGCTATAGCTTCCACTCAGGGGCTGGGCCATAATTGAAGTGAAGCCAAAAAGCAGCATTAGTACCAGGGTAGTTGTAAGCGTTTTCATAGTTAAAAATATTGACTGATTTGAGATCATGGTAAAAAAACATGGGCGAGTAGCCCCGAATGTACTTCATTAAAATTCAGGAAGAGGAATATACGCTAATGTACTTCTTTAGATGCCGAGTGTATTTCTTATAGAGGGAAGAATTGCTAAAAAATTACTTGTCGAATTTAGAGGAAATTCAGGTCTAACTCAAAAAGAAAAGGGCTGCCATCTATGAAGGCAGCCCTATCTGAAAAAAGTGGTATTTGATGAACTATTTTACTACAACAATTTTCCTGTGTACCACATGTGCATCAATCTGGATGCGCAGGAAGTAAACGCCAGCCCGAAGGTTGTGGATCTTCATAGGTCCATACTCAAAGCGGTTTACCACAAAGTTGCCTGCTGCATCAATAATCTGCACCTGGGCTTCTTTGCCTTCGGGAATGCTGATGTTGATGTCATGCCTGTCGCGGGCCGGGTTGGGATAAACTGTGATTTGATCAAACATCCGTTCAAATGCTTCTTCCTCAGCGATGTCAAAAGCTGATATGGCGCTTTCTTCATCATTTCCAGCATCTTCACCATCCTCATCAAAAAGGTTGGTCTCACGATGCACCAGGATTGGCGTGGGAACAGACGGCAGGTGATAGAAATACACAGCTCCCGCCAGGGCAGCTACTTCGCCATCGCCCTTTGCACCTACCATTGCCCAGTCTTCAGAGGCATCCACAGAGAATCCATAATCTTCATACGCGCCAGGCGTGGGTGCCACCAGCTTTTTGAACTGGCCCCAGCCGCCACTGTTGGCGAAGAGATAGGCAGAACCTGAGCGGATGCCGCTGTGGTCATCAGCATAGGCCCCTACAATGGCAGTGTCATTTGTAATGCCTACGGAATGGCCGAACAGATGGGTGGCATCGCCATCGCTCGCGGTGAGTTTACCTGTTTGCGCATACGTGCTAGCACCTTTCTGAAAGATGTAAGCCGAACCAGAGTTGTTGCCGTCATCATCATTACCATAAGCACCTACGATCACGGTGCTATCTACAACGGCCACTGATATACCGAATGAATCGCGGGTATCCAGGTCGCCTGAAACCAGCTTGCCCTCCTGCGCCCAGTTGCCTGCGCCATCATATTTCCAGACGTAAGCAGCACCGGCCTTTAAGAGCAATCCTGAGTTTTTGGTGGGCGATCCTGCCACCACGCGGTCTTCATACATATCCACGGAGAGACCGGTGTAGTCGTTGTGGTTTACGTCATTTGGCAACAGCGTTTCTGTGTGAGCCCAGGTGCCTGCAGATCTTTCATAAATATAGACTGCGCCTGATTGTGTGTAACCCGAGAGATCAGCCCCAAAACTTCCAATTGCGATTCGTTCCCCAAAGATTGCCACATCATAGCCATAGAAGTCGCCACGTTTGATGGTTGGAGCAGTTAGGGTTTGGAGTTCGACCCATGAGCCAGACCTGCGGGCAAACACGTAGGCTACACCGGTACCAAAGCCGAGGCTGTTTTCCTCGGGGGCTCCGATAATGGCGAGCGTATCATAAATGTCCACAGCAAAGCCGAATTTATCACCAGACTGGTTCGAGGTTGATGTGAGTTTGTCATGGCTTGTCCATGCCCCGCCAACTTTCTGATAAATATAAGCAGCCCCTGATTTAGGCCCATAAGTAGTATCCAGCGGGGCACCTGCTATTGCCCAGTCGCCTCTGATGGCTGTGGAATATCCTGCGCGGCCTGAACCAATACTGTCAGAAGGAGTAACCTTTACAACCGGAACAACCGCTCCTACAAATACATCAAATTCTGCAGAATCCTGGCAGCCATTGTCATCGGTCACCACCACCCAATAATTTCCTGAAGACAGCCCGGAAATATCTTCAGTGGTGTCGCTGTTGCTCCACGCGAAAGCATAAGGAGCAGTACCACCGGTAACTGTAATATTTATAGCCCCGTCAGAAGCGCCTGAACTGGATTCATCAGTTACATTGCCCGTAATCTCAATTGGTGTGGGTTCTGAAATTTCAACGGAATCCAGCAGGGTACATCCGTTGTCGTCCATAATAGTGACATAGTGCCATCCTGCAGGCAGTGAATCGGCTGTGGCAGTCATGTCGCCATTGCTCCAGATGTATTCATAAGGATTACTTCCCCCGGAAGCTGATGCTGTGGCCATTCCATTGCTGCCGCCATTGCAGGAAACATGATTGTCAACAGAGACAGAAACTGTCAGTAACGCAGGTTCGGTAATCTCTACCGAATCCGTGACCATGCAGCCATTTGAATCTGTCACCGTAACGTAATGCCATCCGGCTGCGAGGCTGTCGGCAGTTGCGGTCTTGTCGCCATTACTCCAACTATATGAATAAGGCGTTGTTCCTCCTGAAGCATTAGCAGTTGCTGCTCCGGTGTTTTCACCATTGCAAAGCACATGGCCAACTCCCGAAATGGAAACACTCAAAATAGCAGGTTCGGTTATCTCCACGGAATCCGTGACCATGCAGCCGTTGGAGTCTGTCACTGTAACGTAATGCCATCCGGCTGCGAGACTATCGGCAGTTGCCGTCATATCGCCATTGCTCCAGTTGTATGCATAAGGCGTTGTGCCTCCTGAAGGAGTAGTTGTTGCAGACCCGGTATTATCACCATTGCAAAGCACATCCGTTCCTGAAACAGACATGGTCAGTAAAGTCGGTTCTGAAATATTCACGGTGGCGGTATCTGCACATCCATTGCTGTCAGTAACTATCACGGTATAAGCACCAGCGGAGAGGGAATCAGCAATGGTTCCTGTATCGCCATTTGACCACTGATAAGAAAACGGTGCAGCTCCACCGGAAGTAGAAACAGTGGATGAGCCCGTATTTCCTCCATTGCAAAGTACGTCATTATCAATAGTAGAGAGGCCCAGCGAAGGACAACCCGGTGCAGGTTCAGTGATGATGACGCAAACGCTGTCTATGCAACCATTGTCATCTGTAACGACCACACAATATTGCCCAGCAGTAAGGCCTGAAATGTCCTGCGAGGTGGCTGAATTAGACCAAAGATAGGAGTAAGGTGATGTTCCTCCAGTGACAGTGAGATCAATTGATCCGTCAGAGCCGCCATTTGTAGAAACATTTGTACTGCTGTGGGTAAGGTCCAATACAGCAGGCTCAGTGATCTCTACTGAATCCGTCACCATACAGCCATTCGAATCTGTCACCATAACGTAATGCCATCCGGCTGGAAGGCTATCAGCAGTTGCCGTCATGTCGCCATTGCTCCAACTGAATTCATAAGGCATTGTGCCGCCAGATGCTGATGCTGTGGCCATGCCATTGCTTTCTCCATTGCAGGAAACATGATTGTCCACAGAAGTCGTAACAGTCAGTAACGCTGGTTCCGTAATTTCCACCGAATCAGTGACTATGCAGCCGTTGGAATCGGTAACGGTTACATAGTGCCATCCGGCTGCGAGGCTATCGGCAGTTGCTGTCATATCGCCATTGTTCCAACTGTATTCATAAGGCGTTGTGCCTCCTGAAGGAGTAGCTGTTGCAGACCCGGTGTTATCACCATTGCAAAGCACATCCGTTCCTGAAACTGACACGGTCAGTAAAGCCGGTTCTGAAATATTCACGGTGGCAGTATCTACACATCCATTGTCGTCAGTAACAATTACGGAATAAGCGCCTGCAGAGAGAGAATCAGCAGTGGTACCGGTATCGCCATTTGACCATTGATAGGTAAACGGTGCAGTTCCACCGGAAGTAGAAACAGTGGAGGATCCTGTATTGCCTCCATTGCAAAGCACGTCAGTATCAACGGTAGATAGGCCCAGGGAAGGACAGCCAGGTGCTGGTTCAGTGATGTTGACGCAAACGCTGTCTATGCAACCATTGTCGTCTGTAACTACCACACAATATTGTCCAGCGGTAAGGCCTGAAATGTCCTGGGTGGTGTCAGAATTAGACCACAGATAGGAGTAAGGTGATGTTCCTCCTAAGACGGTGAGATCAATTGAACCGTCAGAGCCGCCATTGGTGGAAACATCTGTTCTGTTGTGGGTAAGGTCCAATACAGCAGGCTCAGTGATCTCAACCGAATCCGTCACCATGCAGCCATTGGAATCTGTAACCGTTACGTAATGCCAACCGGCTGCGAGGCTATCAGCAGTTGGGGTCATGTCGCCATTGCTCCAATTATAGGCATAAGGCATGGTTCCACCTGATGGTGTCGCTGTTGCTGATCCGGTGTTATCACCATTGCAAAGCACATCCGTTCCTGAGGTTGAAACAGAGAGGGCAGGTGGTTCCAAAATCTCAACTGAATCCAGGATCATACAACCATTGTCATCCGTAACGGTGACATAATGAATTCCTGCAGCAAGGCTGTCAGCAGTTGAACCCGTATCACCATTGCTCCACTCATAGTTGTATGGGCCGGTTCCGCCAGTAACGTTGGCTGTTGCAGTGCCGCTATTGTTTCCATTGCACAATACATCGGTTCCTGAAGTTGAAACGGATAAGGCCGGTGGTTCTGTTATCTCTACAGAATCCAATGTCATGCACCCATTAGAATCAGTAATCGTAACGTAGTGCATTCCTGCGTCAAGGCTGTCAGCAGTTGAAGTTGTATCACCATTACTCCAGGAATAAGAATAAGGAGTTGTTCCGCCTGAAACATTGGCTGTGGCCGTTCCGGTGTTATCGCCATTGCATAGCACATCGGTTCCGTTCACCGTTACGAGCAATTCACTGGGTTCGTTGATTACAAAGTTGGTGCTGGTACTACAATTATTGTTGTCAACCACCGTGAGCGAATAAGCCCCGGCACTCAATGTATCTGCCATGATGCCCGTATCCCCATTACTCCAGTTATAGGAATATGGTGAGGCACCACCGGTCACGACTGCCGTGGCCGTACCATCATCACCACCATTACAGGAAACATCAGTGGAATCGACTGTTACGGAAAATCCGGCACAGCCGGGCTCGTTGATTATAACGCAGAGGCTGTCCTGACACCCATTGTCATCGGTCACCAACACGCAGTACTGCCCCGCGGTAAGGTTGTTTATGTCCTGAGTGTTGGCATTATTGCTCCACAGATAAGTATAAGGAAATGTTCCGCCTGATACGCTCAGGTCGATTGAACCGTCATTGCCTCCGGAAGTGGAAACATCTGTATGGTTCTGGCCAAGTGAAAGGAGTGAAGGCTGTGTGATCTCCACTGAATCCATTACCTGGCAACCATTTGAATCAGTAACAGTGAGGTAGTGCATTCCGGCCGGGAGGCTGTCTGCCGTTGCCGTTGCATCCCCATTGCTCCACTGATAAGAGTAGGGGGGAGTGCCACCATTTACAGAAGCCGTGGCAGTGGCCGTGCTGTCACCATGACACAATAGATCAGTGTTATTAATGGATATGGTAAGTGCTGCAGGCTCGTTGACCTGAATAGATGCTGAATCTATACATCCGAAAAAGTCGGTAACCACCACCTGGTAAATTCCGGCTGGCAAAGAGTCGGCTGTTGCCGTAATGTCCCCATTGCTCCAGGCGTAAGAATATCCCGGTGTTCCGCCACTTACTGATACCGTAGCGGTTCCATCGGCAGCTCCATTACAGGTTACATCCGTTGAGTCAAGATTCAACACCAAAGCCGGACGTTCATTGATTATAACAGAATCGGATCCCATACAACCATTGTCGTCAGTTACCTGCACATAATATATCCCGGCAGCAAGACTGTCTATGGCCGCGGTGGTTTCACCGTTGCTCCAGTTGTAACTGAATGGGGATGTCCCGCCAAATACATTGACCATGGCAGATCCGGTGCTGTCTCCATTACAATTCACATCGTTATGTGGAATTGAAGTGGTCAGTGCAGAGGGCTGTGTTATAGTTACCGAATCATTGCCGGTGCAGCCGTTAACATCAGTTACGGTTACATAGTGCGTACCGGCAGGGAGGCTGTCAGCAGTTTGGGTCATGTCGCCATTGCTCCAACTGTAGGAATATGGCGATTGCCCACCTGATACGAATGCAGTTGCAGAACCTGTACTATCATTGTTGCACTGGGCATTGCTGGAATTGAAGTTAATGGTGATTGGCGGCTGCTGGTTAATCAGTACAGAATCCACAACCATGCATCCTTTGGAGTCGGTTACAGTTACTGTGTGATATCCGGCAGCAAGGCTATCGGCAGTTTGTGTGAGATCTCCGTTGCTCCAGCTATAGGAATAGCCGCCATTTCCACCGGAAACCAGCGCCCTTGCAGAACCTGTGCTGTCTCCGCTGCAGTTTACTCCTACCACCGGACTGAAAAATACAGAAAGCGGACTGGGTTGGGTAATGTTGAAATTTTCTGTTTCCTGGCATCCATTAGAATCAGTAACCGTTAAGGAGTACCCGCCAGCAGTTTTGCCAAAGATGGAATCCACGGTTTCGTTTGAACTCCACAAATAGCTGTATGGGGCCATTCCTCCGGTCAGGTTGGAAACATAAGCTGAGCCATCATTTCCGCCATTGCAACTTACCGGAGTGGTTGATACGCTCAGGTTTATTGCGGGGGGATTGCTGAGGATGACAGAATCCCTGACCTCGCAGTTATTATTGTCTGTAACAGTCACCACGTAAAGTCCTGCGGACAGGCTGCCGATGCTGTCAGTGGTGTCATTATTTGACCAGTCATAGGTATACGGTGTAGCCCCACCAGTCACTGTTACAATAGCATAGCCGTCATTCCCTCCGTTGCAGGACGGGTTTTGCCAATTAATGTTAGTGAAAATACCCGGACAGGCCCCTGTGTATTCATCTGCTCCCACGAATGGTGTGGTTGTACGCGGGTCCTCGTCAATGTCCTCGGGTACTTCAGCAAGTAAATCCATTCCGATATTGGCAAGTGATGAATCCGTAAGGTGCAGGTCAGTGGTTGAAACGAACCGGGGATCCAGCGTATCAGAATTTGCATCCTGACCTGAAGTAGTTTGCCAGGCACCAAAGCTGTTAACAACCGTATTAAACCAACGGCCAAATGTGGATCCGGTCCAATAAAAATCATTATGGTCCGATGTATCAATGTTGGTCCCATTAGTAAAGTAGACGGTTGGTCCACCACCTGAATTTGAGAAAATATTGTTCACAACTCTAATCGGTCCCTGATGCCAAATGATGGCAGCGTAAATGTTGCTATTTGAAGAGTTGGAAAGATGAACACTATTGTGATAAAAATTCTGATATGAGCAATGCTGAATGTCTACTGTACTTCCATTGGTATGAGTCTGCAGCATGTTGTTGTATATCTTTCCCTCTTTGCCTGAAGACGCATCACAGTCCCATAAACGCAAAGCTGTTCCTCTTCCACCATTCACGTTATTCTTTGTAACCTCAATTGCACTATCACAGGTATGCAAGTAAATTCCCTCAAAAGTCGAGTGATTCCCTGCGGTGGTTATGTCATTCTCACAAACTTTAGCGAAATCAAATCGCTGGAGAAACACACCTCTGGAAAACTGATCTGTCAAGTTATTATCGTGTACATGAATGGGGCTCTCGTTAGCACAGGCTGAAGTATTCGAAATAAGGTGAATTGCCTCGGACCCGTCTGTAAATGCATTCATTGATACAGTAAAATCATCAGTGTAGACAGGATTGCCGAAGATCAAAGCTTTGTTAGTTGAAGTGGAATTACTACTATCACCAATAATCTCATTATTGATCAGGTTCACATTTCTGATATACGATTCGATCTCTAGCACCCGCCCATAAGTTGTACCCAAAGCCTTCAGCGTCAAATTCTGAAATGTGATACTTTCAGCACCTTTAAGTTTCACCGTGTAGTTAGAGTCTGTTACCAAAGAAGCATACTGAAGTATCACCAAAGTACGCACACCACTTGAAGATTGGAAAATGACACTATCTCCAGGATTGGTTTTAGAAATATTGGGAACGATCACTTGCTCGGTATATGTACCATTTGCTACGTTTATGATTACATTTCCGTTAATTCCCCGGGCTACCAATGAATCAATAGCAGCCTGGAATGTACCGAAATCAGTAGGAATGCTGTATGTTCCTGAAAGTGCAGAACCTCCAGCGGTAAATTCATCAGCGCCTATATCCGGTGGGTTTCCACGGGATTGCATATCAAAATCATGGGTTACGCGCCCGGTGGTTATTCCTGCACCATCCAAAACAGCAGAAATGGAGTGTAAGTCTGTGTCATTCAAAAATGCGGGATTCACCTCATAGGAATTGGCATCAAGGCCGGTGACAGATTGCCATTCGGCCAGATCATCCGGGAAAAAGTTTGTGAATGGAGATACGGGTAAAGCAAACCGGCCAAGATTACAGGTAGTACTGTAGAAAGCATTGTAATCAGAAATGAGGTTGACATTGCGATGGTAATACACTGCAGGCCCACCGCCTGAATTCGCGAAGATGTTGTTCCATACCCTGTTGTTGTCGCTGTTCTGCATTTGGATCGCATACTGAGACGTGCTTGTATTGTTGCTCTTGTGAACAGAATTATGAAAGATGTCGACGTAATCGTTAGAATTGAAATAGGCTCCATTACCATTATCCCGGGAGTGGAGGAAGTTGTTAGCCACCAGTCCGCGATTTCCCGCAGAGTTTTCAGTATGTTCTATCCGCATGGCTAGATTCTTCACATCATACACATAGTTGCCCAGCACCATGAGCGCGCTGTCATTGTCCCACAGATAAATGCCGTGGTATGCTGTATATTCATCATCAGATGTAATGTCATTTTCAATGACACTCAGGAAAAATACATCCTGGATGTACATACCGTTGCTGTAATTGCTTCTGAAGACATTATAAGCGATAAATGTACTGGTGGAGGTGGCGCAGTTGGTATTATTGGTAAAGCGAAGATCAATACCAAACGAACCTTCCCTTATGAGGTTATGCATGATTTTCAGATCAGTGGCACTGAGACCGTTGCCATAGATCACTGCATCATCCCGCTGGGCAGAATTCAGGTCCTGGCCTTCGATGATGTTGTTCTGGATATTGATCCGCTCGACCTTTGTGGCCAGGGCCAGGGCATTGCTGTAGGTGTTGCCATTGGCCCTGATGGTCAGGTGCTGAAGGGTAACGCCCTCAGCCTTGTCAAGCAAAACTGTCCAGTTAGAATCTGAAGCAGTGGAGCTGTATTGAATCACCACATCAGAACTGTCCTGTGTGGATGATTGGATGATGATGCTGTCAGCCGGTGATGAGCGCGGGATGTCCTTGATCTCCACCTGTTCGGTATAAGTTCCCGAAGCAATGTTAAGGATGATGTTCCCATTGATCCCTCGTTTGCTAAAGGAATCAATAGCGGCCTGTATGGTCCCGAAATCAGTGGGCACTGAATAGGTGCCCGCACTATAGGTGCCAGCCCCGCCTGTAAATTCATCGGCACCAATATCGGGTGGATTGCTGCGCGCCTGGCCGTCAAAATCATCGGTTACGCGCCCGGTAGTTATTCCTGCGCCATCCAGCATGGAGGATATGGAGTGCAGGTCAGTATCATTTACAAAGGCAGGATTTACCTCCAGGGAGTTCTGGTCCAGGCCGGTAATGCTTTGCCATTCGGCCAGGTCAACCGGGTAGAATATTTGAAAACTTGGACTGGTGCTGTCATAACGGCCCAGATTGCAGGCGGTGCTGTAGAAATTGTTGTAGTCTGACTGCAAGTCGTTTGGCCGGTGGTAATACACTGCGGGGCCGCCACCGCTGTTCGCAAAAATGTTGTTCCAGATCCGGTT
>JBBDIG010000018.1 GCA_040880525.1 Bacteroidia bacterium | reverse complement strand
TCTCAGCCGTTCCTGTTTGTGGCCCCACAAACCGAATGGTGTTGGTGGCCGAAGCGCCAGCAATTTCTTCCAGTTCAAGCTGTTCATTGTAAGTGCCGGAAGCAATCCTGAAAGTAACCGGTGCGTTAATGCCACATTCATCCAAGGCGTCCACCGCATCAGCAATACTCACAAAATTGGTTGGAGATACAGATTGTCCGGGATCAATCGTATAATCTCCATTCAGAATTGAGCTGCAGGGTGTCCTGTAGGTAAATGGTCCGGCCCATGCCGAAGTATCTCCAGTGGGGCATACTTCACGCACATAAAAGTCATAAGTAGTAGTGGGTGAAAGTGAGGTAATTTCCGCTGAATCTACTGATACACTGGTACCGGGGTTCGTTGGAGAATTACCAAAAGTTACATTCGAATATAACCATGAATTGGTCGTAGAGCCTCCATTCCATTTTAGTACAGCATCAGTTGCATTGACTACCGATGCCCTCAGACCGGTTGGCGGAGGAAGGCTGGATTGCTTGGTAGCCTCTGCCAGATCATTTGCAGGAACCGTATCTGCTACACCATTCGGCATGGTAGTCCACACATCGATGTCGTAAGGAGCGTTAGTGCTGAAATTGAAACTGCCTAGTGTAACCTGAACTGTCGGACTACCTGTACCACCAAATGTATCAAGTGTACCTATATACTTTACAGAAGTTTGTGCAACACCATCAACGCTCCAATTCAATGTAACGCTGTCAATTTGATTGATGCCGAAGTTCTGAACGGTTGCAACTACATTGTGTGTTCCAGGACAATATACATTAGGGGAGTCAATTGAAACAACTCCTACATCATTGGTGGCTCCTGTGGATAAGGGGGTAATAATAACCAAGCCGTGACCGCTTTTAACACCGGAACTACTATCTATATCAGAGCCCGCATTGAAAGAGCCGCCACCTCCACCTACTTGATCGGAGTTATTATTTCGATCGGTTGCTCCTCCGCCACCGGAATAGCCTCCGCCACCGGCACCGCCATCATAGCCAGATTCATAAGCACCGCCACCGCCACCAAATCCACCATCAGCGTGTGCACCATCTGATCCTTCTCCGCCATTCAAAAATGAGGATGGAGCGGAACCTGAAAAAGCAACAGATTGTCCAATTTCACCATCAGAGTAGAAACCAGCACCACCAGTACCCCTTCTTCCTGAGGTACCTCCATCAGTGCTATAAGCACCACCAGGTGAATATGTTTCATTTGTAGCTCCCCCGGTTCCGTTGTAATCGCAATTGTCAGCCGCTCCCCCAACAGGACATTGACCATCATTTGCTATTGCGGAGGCAGTTCCATGTCGTTGTGGCAACATGGCTGCACCACCACCACCGCCACCAGCAATAATGAGTGGATTGTTGTTGTCATCAACAACAAAAGTTCCTCCACCTCCTCCTCCGGTTAACAAGCGAGATCCTCCGACTTCACCTTCCTGACCTACCAAGATTTGAAGTGAATCCCCTTGAGTTAAACTAAAAGTGCCTTTCATATAAGCGCCCAAACCACCAGCCGGGCCACCTCCTTCAGCTCCATAAACTTCAATCTCATACAGGCCTGTTGCTGGAACAGACCACTTTTGAATTCCATTAGTAACTGTTACTTTCCCATCTAATGGTGTATTCGTGTACTCGGTATTAACTTCAGACTGAGTCGGGCCTTCTCTGCCAGTAGCCCCGGCACTTGTAAACGTATAAGTTTGTGCCTGAATAATATTGACGAAAAATGTGAACGTCAAAATAGACAACAACCCAATTCGTAAGAACATCTTGTATAGTTCTATCATTTCTTTAAATTTTTAGAGATTGAAATTGATTGATTGAAAAAATGTAAAAATATGCCCAATAAATGGTTTAGGCAAAAAGGCATTGAAACATTAGCGAAGCTATAGCCCTCAAAGCCACAACTCTCCCCGTTTTTCTAACGTCTCTGACCCATTACCAACAAGCCCCTGTTGAAATTGGTTCGAGAAACCATAAGAAGCTGATCTTTCATTTGTTTTTCAGCGATCCAGAGAAAAAGTCCGGCTGCTTTCGAAATTAATCGGATTCGGTCCTGTTTTTCTGTGAGCAGCCTCCGATGTCTATCGGAATTTTCGGCTTTCTACCTTTCATTTTGTTGAGGCAGACATAAGCAACAGAGCATCTGTAGATGTCAACAGATTCATTCTCAGAAGAGCGATATTAGAGTCTCCAGTGCTCCTTTATCAACCCCACTGTCTTGCATGGTCAATTTGTCATAATATCTTACGACTAAATCTATGGCGAAAAGTATATTTGAATAATTTAGGCAAATATCTGTTATTAAGCGATTTAAAAGACAACAGCCATATAAAGGCACGTGGTTTAAACTATTTAATGCTTCCTTAAGATATTTATATTATATCTTTGCTCTCATAAATCTAACAAAATATAGAAGTGATAGGTCAGTGCTTGATTTCCGATTATTCCTGGCAAAAATAGCCACCTGATCATCTAAGCTTGGCGGTGAAAGGTCTTTTGTTTTTTCGATTAGTCCCCAATCACAGTGTAGAATTTTCCCAAATATTTTGAAACTGGTTTACGCGAGAAAGGCATTTAGCAATCTTTGCGTATACCATGAAATACTTATGAACAAATGAAATACGTATGCATTTGTATAAGTATTAATGCTTATGACTAACAACTGTAGGTAGTTTCAAAAATCGAGTTTACCACTTGGAAGAAAATTTACACAGTTATGATCAATCTGCATTTTATTAAAGTACGGACGCTTATTTTGTCTCTGGTGCTGTTAGTGATGGCGACCGGGAGCATCTGGGCGGTGAATCTTGTTTGGTTCCGGCCTTTCAACATCCACTTGTTTTATGAGCGTGTAGTTTTGGAGCAGGCGCTATCAGACCCCGAATTTCTCAGCCAGATTAACTGGTTGGATCAATTTGGCCTTTCCTTTTATAAGGATGATCTCACGGATGAATCCATTGCTTCGCAGCGGGAGCATGTGCAAAAGGCCCGGAAGGACCTGCAAATACTGGCGGCTTATAATCAGGAGAATATCAGTAGCGAGCATAAACTATCAGGAGAAATTCTGGAATGGCTGCTGTCCACTAATATTAAGGGAGAGCGTTTCCTGCTGCACAGTTATCCGCTGAATCCCGTTAATGGAGTCCAGCGCGAGTTGCCGGCATTCATGGTAAGTGCGCATGAGCTTAATTCAGCAAAAGATGCCGACCGCTATATCGCGCGCCTCAAAAAGTTTGACGCGAAATTCGAGCAAGTGCTGACAGGTCTGCAATTAAGGAAGGCAAAAGGTATGACGCCACCGCGTTTTCTTCTGGAATCAGTTCTGGATGAAATGCGGGCCTTTACCGCTGTATCACCGGAAGAGAACATTCTCTACACGCACTTTTGTGTTAAAATCAATGCGTTACCAGGAATGAACCCTGAAGAGGCCGGCAATCTATGTCGGCAAGCAGAGCAGGAAATCCGGTGTAGTGTATATCCTGCATACGAAAAACTCATTGCATTTTGTCAGAGCGTATTGACTGAAGCTTCTGACGCGGCAGGTGTTTCTCAGCTTCCGAACGGAGAAGCATTTTATGCTTATTCCCTGGCCCGTAATACTACTGCCAACTATACTCCTGATGAAGTATACTCAAAAGGACAAAATGAGGTGGATCGTATCCTGACTGAAATGCATACAATTTTAGATAGCCTGAACTATGAATTCAAAAATGTAGGGCAGCAAATGTATCTTTTGAGCATTGAGGAATCCACCAAGAGTACACAGAGCAATGGAGAATATCAATTGCGCTGCAAGATAGAAGAAGCATTGTGTGAGGCGGATACTGCTTTCTATGATCTATTCTTTTCAAGACCCGCTGAGGATATTGATATCAGAATGATGAGAGGCAATAGAATTAATTCCCATTTACATAGCTATCTGCCTGCTACAGATACCGCTCCTGCTGCGTTGTCTGTAGATCCTTCAGCAAGATTCGCTTACTTTGGATGGAGGGCAGTTGCCGTAGCAGAAGGGAAGCCGGGCAAGCACTACCTGCTGTCGGAGCATTCCAAACCTGAAAAAATGCCGACTTTCCGGAAGGTAATTCCTTTTTCTGCCTATACACAGGGATATGCGCTGTATTCTACCCAACTGGCGCATGAACATAACTTTTTCCGGAATCCATTTGACAATCTCGGACGACTTCAGATGGAGTTGTATTACACTGCTCTGATGGTGACGGATGCAGGAATTCATTCGAAGGGCTGGACGAAGTCGGAGGCCATAAAGTATCTGGCCAAAACAACCGGAATTCCGGTCCCGGCAGTGGAGCAGGATGTGATAAGAATAATGTCGGTTCCGGGCGAAGCAGCCATGGAAAAAGCCGGTATGATGAAGATCATGGAGTTGCGGCAGCGCGCTCGTGTCAAACTTGGAAACGAGTTCGACATCAGAGAATTCCATGAAATATTGACCAGAAATGGCCCCATGCCGCTTGATGTGCTGGAAAGCCAGGTGGAAGAATATATCATATCCAGGCAGTTCGACACCACTTCAATTTTCGAGGCATAGCGATTTATCCCCCGGCAGGTTATCCTTTACCTTTGCTAGGTGAAAATTCACGGGGTCTATATTAAAAAAGGTGAGCATAAGGAGATAAGTCTCCCGGTTGCTAATCTTCCTACCCGTACCAGCATTGATATCCAGGTAAATGTATTTCGGGGAAAGAAAGATGGCCCTGTACTGTTGCTCATGGGCGGGATGCATGGTGATGAAGTCAACGGCATTGAGATCATCAGGCGACTCATTCGTAAGGAGTTGCAGGAGCTTGTAGCCGGGACTGTCATCGCCATTCCTATTCTCAATATTCATGGGTTCATAAATTTTTCACGGGAGGTACCCGATGGAAAAGACGTGAATCGAAGCTTTCCCGGCCGTGCCGAAGGATCCCTGGCGAGCAGGATCGCATTTCACTTTATGAAATATATTTTCCCTTCAATTGAGTATGGAATTGACTTTCATACCGGAGGTGCCAGCCGTAGCAACTACCCCCAGATTCGATATACCCATGATCATCCGCCCAGCCTCGAACTGGCCAAAGTCTTTGCACCACCTTTTATTTTGAAGTCGCGTCTTCGCGAAGGATCGCTGCGAAAGATGGCCATTGGAGCCAATATTCCCTTGCTGGTGTATGAGGCAGGCGAGGCCATGAGGCTGGATAACTTTGCCGTGAAGGAAGGAGTTGCAGGGACAGTGCGGGTGCTCAGGCATTTAGGAATGACGGATAAAAAAGTTCGTGCCGGCAAAAGCATTATTATCGAGGAGAGCCGCTGGAAACGGGCCAGGGCTGCAGGCTTGTTCCATACCGAAGTAGAAAATGGAGGCTACGTAGAGAAGAATGAAATAGTGGGAGAGATCAGTGGCCCTTTTGGCCAGTTCAACATTGTCCTGAGATCACCAGTGGCGGGGCATATTATAGCGGTCAATAATAAACCTATTATTCACCAGGGAGATGCTCTATTGCATATAGGAATGGAAAAAGCAGAACCTGAATCAATTAAAGATGAGGATCAGGAGAATATAATGGAAAAAGCTTTTAGAAACGATAAAGCGTTGAAAGAAGAATTATAGGAAGCTCATTAAACGGAAGAATACCTGCTGGATCCGGCCTTGCCGCATATTTGTTTTATCTGCATGTTCAAGGGCGGGTTGAAAATAACTTGTAGTTACAGGCTGCTCCTTAACCTCGAACATATTGGAATTCCGTAGCGCCTGATGGCACTTGTCCTTTTCCAATTTCAGTACGCTGCACCATTGCTCCAGTGTAAGCGCGCCCGTAAAGCTCGCGTCCAGATAAAGATCAGGGGTAAAATAGTCGTGCTTCAATGTCCAGAATTTCATCGCTGTCTACTTTATGGGGTTTACTTATTTACTTTATTTTGCTGCTGTAAATTTTGCCTCTCAACTTTGTTTTACTTTGACGAAATAATTAATAAATTCTTAATAATGATGCAGGTGATGTCCTGCAACCCGCTTCCACCGTGTAAGATCAACCTTTATTTTAATTAAAAATAAGGCACTTAAAACATTTGGTTTGTTTTTTATTAACATTTCGGCAGGCAATATTTCAAACAATATCAATGCTGGATTTTTAACAAAAAACATTCATTATGATCTGAAACGGCTATTTTTAGAGGTAAAGTATGCCGGGACCATAAAAATAAATCAGGCAGTTTTCCACAGCCTTTCCACATATTAGCTATACTCAAAATTCAATTGTAAGGATAGCAAAAAGAAGTATCGGTTTTGGAGGCCGTCCGGGGCTGTCAGTCCCCGGTTTTTTTCAATAATGCTACGAAATCATCAATCTCCTGGTAGGAATTGTAAATGTGGGTGGAGACCCGGATTGCATCCAAACCGCCTTCAGGAACCACCCGTATTCTGAAATGATTTTGTGAAGCCATCTGGCCGAATTCCTTGTAAGGGAGTTGCTTTAACCTGAAGGTCGTCATCGGGCCGATGGACGCCTGTTCAGTGGCACTTAGCAACGACACCCGTTCCGGCATTTCCAGCAATTGCTGCTGAAGGTAGGATGCCAGTTCCCGCGTACGTTTTTCTACGCGCTCCATTCCTGCATCCATCATAAATGCCACTGCTGCTTTCACTCCCTGGTAAAGGGCGGCACTCTGTGTTCCATAATAATAGCGGTGTGCGTTGTTCTGAAATCCGGAAATACCTGCCGGGTTGAGTTCCCAGCCAAGATCGGCTTCAGCCCCTGTGAATACCGGCTGCAGCACTTCCTGCATTTCTTTTTTCACATAAAGGAAACCTGTACCGCCAGGGCCGCAAAGCCATTTGTGCGTACATGCCGCATAAAAGTCGCAATCCATGTCATGAAGGTCCAGAACAGTGCTGCCGGGAGCATGGGCGCCATCGAAGAATACATAAAGGCCTCTTTCCCTTGCAAGTTTTGCTATGTCCTTAACGGGAAGCACGAGTCCGGTGGTGCAGGTAATGTGTGGAACCGCTATACAGCGGGTTTTCTTTGTTATAAGATTATTGATCCGCTCCAGGTTACCGGCACCTGTAAGTGCGGGTTCAAACACCTTAATTTCGATTCCATCCATCCGCATCCTGTTCAGCCACGGCAGCGCATTTCCTGCATGTTCGTGTGTGGTCATTATCACTTCGTCCCCTTGTTTGAAGGGCAGCCCCCAAGCCACGATGTTAATGCCTTCCGTAGTATTATGGGTAAGCGCTATTTCCTCTTTGTAAGTGCCAAGCAACTTCGCCAGGGCTGGAATAGCCTCTTCCCAGCCGCTGTAGTCTCCTTTCTCAGCCAGTTCCCATAATGATTTCTGTACGGCATTCAGCACGGGGTAGGGGGAAGGGCCAATCGTGCCATTGTTAAAATATGTGCGTTCCCTCATCAGCGGAAACTGCTGCCGGATCGCCTTCCAGTAGCCTTCACCGGACAAGCTACCTGCAGGTAACGGAGGGAGAACGGGCGGTGCGGACGCCATTGCGGGCAGGAGAAAGCTCCCCAGGCCGGCAAGGCTGCTGTTGCGAATAAATCTTCTGCGATTGACCATAGTTTTGCGACAAATATAGAGTGCAACTTAAAACAGCCTGCTTAATTTCAACATCAACAACACCCTGGATTTTCAGGAATTAATCCGCTTTCTGTTGATTGAAATTTTGTTTATTTGGTTTTACAGATTTTTTTATGAATGAATTAATTAAAGATAAAACCATTTTTTCGCTCCTATTAAATTCGCGAGAGTAAGGTTTATTTTAATTGTCTTCAAAATGTTAAAAAATAATTTCATATTAACATTTATATAAATTCCATGAAGTGAATAAAATTTAGCAGCAATAAAGCTGTCATTCCTGAATCCGGGGTCGCTATATTTGTTTCGGATTCACATTAGTTTTAATTCCAAAATACGATATGAAATACCTCCTGCGACTTTTGACTTTTCTGCTGCTTCCGGTAGCGGCTACAGCCCAGGCTCCGGTGGACTACACCGATGTGGGCCTTATCATCAACATGAATTCCACAATATCTCAAAATATCGGAAACTATTTTATACAGGAACGACAGGTGCCGTTGGAGAATGTGATAATGGTTGACGCTCCGGCACGCGAGCAGATTGACGATGCAGAATGGGCTGACATCAGGAAGCAAATTGAGGATACCCTTATTGCGCGCAACCTGCATCAGAAACTGAATTATCTCGTCACCACCAAAGGAGTTCCTCTTAAGATCAACCGGGGCGGGCAGGGAAGTACCGGTTCACAATCCGCTTCATTTGATGCGGAATTGATGCTTATCCTGGGAGATTTCCAGATACATATCGGACTGGGAGATATAGTGATCCCACCCAATATACTTCGTGTCCAACCCTATATTGGCGCTGAGGAACACTTTTCCCGCGCAGAGTATGGCATTTACCTGGTTACGCGACTTACCGGTTATAATGAGCAGGACGTGTATGACCTGATTGACCGTAGCGGTCCGAATACGCTGGTGAATAAAGATTCAGCGCTTTTTGTGCTGGATATGGAAAATTCACCGATTGATGCCAACAAGAATAACAACATGGAAACGGCAGCTCAAATTCTGCAACATCGGGGCTGGAATGTGCTGCTTGATAAAACTGACAGTTTCATTCGTTTCCAGCATAATGTGCTGGGCTACGTAAGCTGGGGAAGTAATGACAGCAGGGCCAATAAGGAAACCGCCATTCCGCACAATACGTGGCAGCCGGCTGCTCTAGCGGAAACCTATGTCTCCACAGGCGGACGTACATTTGATTCGGCTTCCAGCGGACAGTCACTCGTGGTAGATCTCTTTGCAGAAGGTTGTTCAGGAGCAAGCGCTTATGTATATGAACCTTTCTCGTTTGCGATCACAGAAGTACAGATACTTTTCGACCGGTATACTGATACCACAATAGGAATGACCTACAACCTGGCGGAAAGCTTTTATGCCGGAAACCCTACTCTTTCATGGATGGCTATTGTGGTGGGCGATCCTAAAACTTCGATTATCACGCATATACCCGCTGTGCCTGATCCAGCGTTTCCGGCTGATCTTACAGCATGCCAATGGGCACCTTATGAGCTTTCACCCACAAATGGGCTTAGCGGCAGGTACAACTGGTTTCGGGGCACGAAGGCAGAAGTGGAGGCAGAAGGCCTGCCATATAACAGATCTCATCCGCGATGGGAAGCAACAGGCCCTGTATTTTCTCCCGCCACAGCCGTAGCTGATTCCTTTTATTATTGTGTCTATCAGGAGAACATCAGCGGTGCGGCACTAAAGGAAGTGATGCTGATTGTTTCACCGTGTTCAGGAATAGAAGAGGAAACCTTTTCAGAACTTGAATTATTTCCCAATCCCGCTGAAGAATATATTAACCTTGAGATGATCCTGCACCGGCCGGAACAGGTGTCGCTGCAAATTACCAATGCGGCCGGAAGCCTGGTATATCAACAAACAGCGGAGGCGGAAGCAGGTATTTTCCGCTGGAACGGTAATATCAGCCATTTTGCTTCTGGTTTTTACGTAATGAAAATTACAGCAGGCAATATAGTGGCCTATAAAAAGTTCGTCAAACCTTAGCCGTGGCGAACGGGTGAAATGGAATTATGCCAAAGAACACAAGGTGCCGTGTCGCCCAAAGATTATTGCCTGACTTTCTGTACGAGTGATTGAATTTATGCCAATCCAATTTTGCAGGGATAATCCATTTTTCTTTCACAAAATAGCAGCGAGGTGTGCCTAAAGATAAATTTCTGTCAGCAGCTTTCCCCGTTGCCTTCCAGCGTGCTAAACTCATAATTCCCGTTAATTTAACGTTCCCTCCCGGAATTTAAAGCAACTTTGCATCGCAAACGAGAATTGATTTTAGTAAATAATTTTTTCATTTCTATCCAATGGCGATATGTACAGAATATTGAATACGGTCCTTGCCTTTTTTATCTTAATACAATCCAATGTATTTGCACAGGAAACCATTGCTTCGGCAAGAGGTAAAACTCCGGGGAGTACCGTAACTGTATCGGGGATTGTAACCAACGGCAGTGAGTTTGGCATCATACGCTACTTCCAGGATAGTACCGGAGGGCTGGCGGCTTATGGCACTGCCGTCTCTTCATTACAAACGGGTGATAGCATAGTAATTTCCGGTACGCTCAAGGATTTCAATAATCTTTTGGAATTGGATCCGGTAACCAACGTGAATGTCATAAATAGCGGCAATCTGCTACCTGCGCCAAAGGTTCTGTCACTTCAGCAGGGATTTGCAGAGCAGTATGAAGGGCAGCTTGTTACTTTCGAAAAAGTGGGCATAGATGCGACCGGATTCTTTTCGGGCAATACCAATTACGACATCTCCAGGGGCGGAGTGACCAAGCAAATCCGTATCGGTCAGGATGTAGACCTGGCAGGAGAACCCATACCGGGCGATAGTGTCACCCTGACCGGAATTATGAGCCAGTACCAGAGCAGCTATCAATTGTTGCTGCGAAGCAAGATGGATATTGCGCAAGGGGCGGGACCTGTCATCACAACTCCTTTGATGCAGCATGAATTGACGACTTCTACCATTAAGATATATTTTGAAACAGAGGAAGAAGGAAATACAATTTTGCGATATGGAATTTCCGCAGCCCTCGAAATGGGGGAGGAAACGGATGCCAGCCTGGTTACCGAACATGAGATAATGCTTACCGGACTTTCGCCCGCAACGTTTTATAACGTCCAGGGACTATCCGTTGATGCAAATGGCGATACCTCCCGCAGCAGCATTCAAATGATGTCAACCGCGTCCTTATCAAGCGGAGATGTCAAGATATATTTTAACCTGCCGGTGGATACTTCTTATAATACCGGAAGGCCTGCGGTTTCTGTCGGAAAAGGAATAGACGATACGCTGGTGGCATACCTGAGACGGGCGAAACAGAGTATTGACCTTGCGTTGTACAATTTAAATAATAACAGCCTCACCGCCCATATTACTGATGCAGTCAATTCGGCTTATGACCGGGGGTTGGCCGTAAGGATAGTTGCGGACGGTTCTACGGCTATGCTGGGACTAAATGGGCTGAGGCCGGGGATTGGTGTGATCAAAAGCCCGACAGGAATGGATTATGGGATCATGCACAATAAGTTCGTAATAATTGATGGTAAATCTTCCAACCCTGATGATCCGCTGGTGTGGACCGGCAGCACAAACCTTACGCGCGACCAGATTGACTTCGATGCGAATAATGTGATCATCATCCAGGACCAGGCGCTGGCCCGGGCTTTTGTCCTCGAATTCGAGGAAATGTACGGTTCAGCCGGAGCATTGCCTGTGCCGGGAAATGCGAAATTCGGCCCTGACAAAACCAATAATACTCCGCAACTTTTTAAGATTGGCGGCAATGAGGTTGAACTCTATTTCAGTCCAACGGACCAAACTACTGCCCATATTGAAAATGCCCTGCTGAGCGCAGATGAGGAACTTTATTTTGCCACGCTGTTGATTACCCGGAATGAGTTGGCAGATTCGCTCATCAACCGGCACGATGCCGGGGTTTATGTGGCTGGCCTGATGGAAGACAGTGCCGGCAGCGGAAGCGATTTTAATTTGATAAAATCATCGCTGGGCCAGCGCCTGCGCCATGAGCAAACCACCGATCAGTTGCATCATAAATACGCCATCGTGGATCAATACCACGTTCAGACAGATCCATTGCTCATCACAGGTAGCCATAACTGGAGCACTGCCGCTGAAACGCGAAATGATGAAAACACGCTTATTATCCATGATGATACCCTTGCGAATATCTACTTCCAGGAGTGGGTGCAGCGATTCAGGGAAAATGGCGGAACCTACACCTATTCGCCCGGAACCGGTATAGAGCAGAAAATGACAGACCGGGTGATGGCATGGATGCCCACCCTGACAAGCCGGGGTGAGAATATTCCAGTTAGCATGGTGGTAACGGAAGCAGGCGTTTGGCAGATTTTGCTCGTTAATCTGCAGGGGCAGCAGTTGATGCACCGGCAATTTGAAGTGCAGGCAGGCGCCAATAAATTTGAGCTACCGATGCCGGAAATAAGCAGCGGTTTTTATCTGCTTCATTTCAACAATGGCAAAAGTACATTTACCCGGAAAATCTTAATTAAATGATGAATTACAGTAAATATTTGCTCTTGCTTCTAGTGGTGATGGCCGGATGCAGAAATGAAGATAAAAATGGTGTACAGATGACGGAGCAGGAGCGCATTGTAGCGCAGAACGTAGCATCGCAGACTGTGATCGAAAATAACCGCGAGATATATCAGCGATGGTTCGATGACGAGGGGCACCTGGTGCAGGAGGAATTCGCTCCCGCTTCCTTTTCATCACCCTTTGATGAGACCTGGATGCTGTTTGAAGAAAATTGTGATACAGCAGAAACGGCTGGTAACCGAGAGGTGATAACCTATAAATATGATGGCTCCCCGGATTACAGGAAGGTGGTACTTACGGTAAAAGGCTGTGTGCAAAATATACTGCTGGAAAATGTGTTGAGCTACAACGGCCTTTTATCGCGGCAGGTGTATCGTGATACGGATGGTAATGAATTGGCAACCAGAATATATCAGTACAAACAACCGGGCCTGCTGGAGCGGGTGGTATTTATTGCAGGTGCGGATACACTTTCTTCCGCCTTTTTTAAATATGATGGAAACCGCATGAGAGAAGAGTTGCGCCATGAACACCGGAATGGCAGGCACGTAACGATAAAATACGGGAGAGATGGTCTGCCCGTTGAAGCCTTTGTGACAGAGGGCGATAAAATCAGCCATTACTATGAATTCCGGAATTCCAGCCGTGGAGAGAGCAAAAAGGCCATTCAGTTGCTGGAACCCCGTTAATTTCACAAAACGTAATTTCGCATTATGATTATCTTATTTTTAGGAATGCCTGGAGGATTTGAATGGATCCTCATTGTGGTCATTATTCTTCTCCTGTTTGGCGGCAGGAAAATTCCTGAGTTGATGCGGGGCATTGGGAGAGGGATGAAGGAATTCAAAAAAGAATCAGCCCCGGACGATGAAGTTAATGAACGCTCCCACGAGGAGGAAGAGTTTCGTGAAAAAGAGCAAGCCCGGAGGCGCAAGGATTAATTTCATAGCCTCAGGAAAAAATTATTGCAACGGTAAATATCTTTTTACTGCCATCAGTTGCGCCATTAAAATTCGCTGAGATATATAATTTAATATTTTTGAATTAACGTTTTTATATTAGTTAGAAATTAAAGGAAATATAAAAACAAAATTCAGGTTTAGCTTTTATTGTTATTTAAATTTAAAAAGGTTCCTGCTGGTATTTTAATAGAAAGTTGCTCAAAGTTTTCTGCTGGCTTATGCTTTTTAGCCATGCCGTGTGAACAAGTCCTCAAAGCACAAGTATTTGTAGCGATTTAATTCATTACACCCTTTGGGGTTTTTAGGTTTTTTTATTTCCCGTTTCTATAATCCTGGCATCCCTTCAGGATTTGCATTTTCAACGACCCCAGACTACTTGCTCTTCACGGCTCACAGATGCACTGCTAACCGTTCACCCCTCACTGATTAACTCTTCACTGTCTACTGATTCACTGTTTTCAGGGAGACGATATGGTGGAATCAGGGGATAAAACCGGGAAAGGGGTGGGGCTACTTTTACACCCGAAATCAATCACCATCAACTGTTATGAAAAAGAGTACTACCAACTACGCCCCTCTTGACCCAGACCACGTTTTCAGTAAACTGCAACTGGTTCACATGTCATCCCTTGAATCAGAGAATGTTATGGATTCAATTTCTAAGAATGCCATGAAATCTTTTCAGGAGTATGACGATAGTATTAAAGCACAGGAACCGAGAGATGAAAATCTCACACCCCGTGAACTGGAGATACTGAGATTAGTGGCTAAAGGCAAGACCAGTCAAAAAATTTCAGAAGAAATAAGTCTTTCAAAACATACGGTTGATACCCATCGAAGAAATATTATTCAGAAGCTGAATATCGCCAGCACCATGGATTGGTACTGGAATGCACGGCTGATGAATGTGATTTAGTACCCCCCGTTTTTTTTCCTTTCTCGAAGCAGCGCACTTCCTGACCCTCTTGGGAAGTGGCTGCTTTTTTAAAATTGTCAACCATTTCTCCAGCCACCGGCTGTCTTGCACAGGATTTTACTGTGCAAGTTGCCGGTGGTGTTTTTTATGGTTACCTGAATCCGGTACTTCTGGGTTGCCTTGCGCTACATTTTCTGCAGCCTTCCGTGAAATATTTCGGCTTCCCTGGTCAGTTTTTCCAGGCGCGCTTTTAACACGGCCTGGTGCTGCTCTCCGAACATTTCGTACACAGCATCAGGATATTCAAGAAAGGCCTCGTGGATGATCTCGTCCGTCATAGCCGCCTGTAATTCTTTGGCCGTTTGTATAAACTTCGAAACCGGGACTTTTTTCAGGATCATCGGATCTAATTCCCTATTGATCCTGGCCTTCAGATTTCCGTATTGTGGCCTGAAGGATGGAAGGCGATTGGTAAAGAGAAGTGCAAGTTTATTCATGAAGCCTTCATTAAAGACGAAAAAGGCCACATCACGGTCTTTGGGTATCGGCACCAGCAGCGTTGTATCCTCCCCCTCATGCACTTCCCATTCCCACTGTCCGCTATGCCGGTCCCAGTCGTTTATCAGCATATCGAAGAGCCGGTTTTTAAGGTAGCGCATTGTATCGAATTGCACCACGGTATTTCCCATGATCTCAAACATATCCTCCGTATTCACAATGTCGTCAGCATTATTCCAGCGCTCGCTATTCTTCCATGATGAATTAAGATTCTCCTCATAAAACGCCAGCCTTCCCGCCATCCGGTCATTGTAGTCACCAAGCCTTTCATCGTACGGCACAAACGTCATGCGCGGAGAAAGCGACTTGATGCCCAGTGAGTCGGACAATTTCCTTGTGATCAATGCGCCATAGGGATTCATCCCCGAAACCTGATCCCTGAACATTACCCTTACGATCGTAGGCCGGAGGATTTTGGGTACGCTGCCAATCTGGTCTTTATTCACAGAGCGCAGAGACCACTCCCGTTCCTGCTGATCTTCCAGATCAATAGAAATTGTCTGTTCCCCACCTCCTCCATCTACCGGTTTCAGTTGACCCAGATTTTCCTCATAGTCGAATACCGCCACAGTGACAGGCGTATTCCAGATTTCCCGGTATTTTTCTCCAAAGAAAAATTTGAATAAAAACCCGCGATCGTAAAATTTACCGGGAATTATAGTAATGGAATCTCCCAGGGAGTCTGCATGATAATGCAGGCGGGCCTCTTCAAGCCTGTGCTTATCTGAAAATGCTTTGCGTTCTTTAAAATTGGTGGTGTTAGGAATCACTACTGTCAATACTAAAAAGCCTGCAACCCAGTACAATATATCCATTTTTACTTTCCCCACTTTTGTGATGCTTTTCTATCAGACAACAACAAAGAGAGAGTTGTTCATGAGATAAGATGGATCAGCTTTAAAATTAAAGAGTATTTATTTAGCTATTGTTTTAATTAATCAACCAATATTTCCTTCAGTTTCGGGCCATGTGAAGAACGTATCGAACTGTATTGCCTTTTTCTAAGTTAAATTTAGATTTTCTTTTTTAAATAAAATTCAGTGCTTGGCGTGTTATTTTGCTCCGGGGTTTCAGTCCGTGTATTAATATTTGGGAATGAGCATAATTGTTAATTAGAGGTATTCATTTTGTTAATTGGTTGAATTGAAGCGGAAAGTTAATGAGATTGGGAGAATTTTATGCACGGCATTTTGTGGTAGAATCCTGACCTCAAAATTATTTGGATTCATTAATTTTGAAGTATGACCTACAAAAGCGAAAGCAAATCCCCCGAAGTACAAGAGCCTGATTTCTCCGGCACCTATACTGCGGCAGATTACGTCAACTGGAAGTTTGAGCAACTTGTGGAGCTGGTGCATGGCAAGATATTCAGGATGAATGCACCTGTCACCAACCATCAATTAGTGCTGAAGCGAGTATTAAACATGGTGGATCCGCATCAGACAAGCTGGAAGTTTATGAAAAGTATGGCGTTAAGGAATACTGGATGATTAGCCCGGCAGAGAAAATGGTGATCATCAACCTTCTGGAAGATGGGAAATACCGCACTTTGAAACCGAGGGTGCAAGGCAGTCTCTCACCGCAGCAATTCCCGAAAGTTAAAGTGGAGTTGGATGCGTTGTTTGAAGGGTTGCTGGAGTAATTTGGCGTTTAGTTTTTAAAGATTTTTAAAATGGGATACACGGTTGAGAATGATAAACTGATTAAGGTTAACGAGCCTGACCTTTCCGGAACGTACACCGCAGGCGATTACATTACCTGGAAATTCGAGGAGATGGTGGAGCTTGTTCGCGGAAAAATTTTCAGGATGACGGGACCGGGATTTAACCATCAGGATTTGGTGGGTCGCCTGCACCTGATATTCGGTAATTCCCTGAAGGGCAATCCCTGCCGGGTGGTGCTAAGCCCGGTAGACGTTTATCTTGATGCACCTCAGAACGATTATCGCAAGGCTAAAAACGTCTTCCAGCCAGACCTGTGCATCGTCTGTGCTTTCTCAAAAATCAGGAAATTCGGAATTGTAGGGGCGCCTGATTTCGTCATCGAAATTCTTTCGCCAAGTACTCAAAAAAAGGATATGACACTAAAATTTGAAGAATACCAAAAGTATGGTGTAAAGGAATATTGGATAGTAAATCCGATGGAGAAATGGGTCAGCGTCAATTATCTGAATGACAGTGGAAAATACTATTCTTGGCCCCCAAAGGCAGCAGGAGAAAACATTTCCCCGCAGCAATTCCCGGAAGTTGAGGTGGAGTTGGATGCGTTGTTTGAAGGGTTGCTGGAATAGAGCCGCTATTTTAAAGAGGAATAAAGAATAATTAAGTAATTAATTTTCTATCACCTCGAATTCTTGTTTGATTGGTAAAGCCATTCTTGCACGTCATTCTGAACGAAACGAAGTGCAGCGAAGAATCTGGTAGTGTGCTCCACGCCAAGTGACTCAAGCACGAGATTCTCCCGGAATGTGGCCGGGACGAGTTTCGCTTTTGCGCAGAATGACGAGATGAATAGAACTTTGTAAAGTTTTATTAACAGAAATTGCTAATTTGCTGTTAATCTCCAAAAAGGAAGAAGAATGGACAACCTGCTATATAAAAAAATTGAATTGCTGCCTGAAGAACTTAAGAAGGAAGTCTTGGATTTCGTGGAATTTCTTCTCAACAAAGCAAAAAAGGAGAAAACCCCAGTCCCGGATAAAACAAGGGGAAAATCACCCAGAAAAGCGGGCTCGCTAAAAGGCACCTTTAAAATGGCTCCTGACTTTGATGAACCATTAGACGACTTTAAAGAATACATGTATTGAACCTCCTTCTGGATACGCACACGGTTATTTGGTTTTTCGAGAATGATAGACAACTCTCCTCTACAGCAAGGGAGTTGTTAGAAGAACCATCTAATGAAGCTTTCATCAGCATCGCAAGCTTCTGGGAGATGGCAATTAAAGTGAACCTGCGAAAGCTGACACTTCAAAAGCCGCTCGAAGAGACAATAAAACATATCCTTCAAAAGGATTTTCAGCTTCTGCCGATAAAAGTGGAGCATACCATACTGGTTTCACGATTGCCGCTCCATCACCGCGACCCATTCGACCGGATATTAGTCGCTCAATCTCTTTCAGAAAACTTGAAGTTCATCAGTAAAGACAGTATTTTCCCTGAATATGGGGCGGAGCGGGTTTGGTGATTTTGAAATCCACCGTGGGAACCTCGCTCCACATGCCGAGGAAGGTATAGTCAATGTATTACCTACCATTTCACCTTATACTTCCTATCTACTGGTATTCCGGTATAAGGTAATATGCATCTGAATCCAACTGTGGGACTATGCTGGTCTTCTGAAATGTACGACCTAAAATCCCCAGTGCTACGCCAGGTTCCGCCTCTAACCACACGTTTACGGATTTCCCCATCTTCGTCTCGACTAACCTTGAGCGGAGCGCCATTTGAATCTACGCCTAATATTCTGAAAGGCATTCTTCCGAGATGGTTTTTCCTTGGATTATAAACATTTTCATCAAATTGAGGTGAGTTCACCGCAAATCCGCCTGAGGCCAGTACTTCTTGCCAATTTGCGTTCAATCTGGGAATAGCGTCATACTCATCCAAAAGCACTTCAGAAACACCTTCGTTCTGATGGATGGGACCGTAGTAATTTCTTGGATACTCCAGAATTGATCGGACTATAAGGTGGTGCTATCTTTTTTACCCATTTTAGGAATACCTGCCGTGGGTGTCGGGTAAAGCAAATTAATATCTTGCTGAGGGGATACTTGCGATATTTGGAGCCATTTACTTACATCTATATTATTCCAATAAAAGTTGCTCCAGCGTAAAGGAAAATAATCATTGCCATATAAGTGAGAAGGAACTACTTTCTTTTTTGGCCTTGGGTTGTTGACCGAATTTGGTTTAGTTTTAATAATATATTCCCATTCTGCTTCGGTTGGCAAGCGATAACCTGGGGACATTATTCCTGAATTTAAGTCCATAAGCCGACTAAGACTCTCAGATTCTTTTCTGTAAAAATAATCCTTCACCTTTTTTGTGGGGGTAGGATCATACTGATTATAGATAAAAGTTTCAGTATTGAAGTTTTCTTCATTTACCTGGTCAGGTTGAAACTTCACAAAACCTAATTCTATAAGAATAGATTCATTCAACCGGTCGGTCTTCCAGGTCAGGTAATTCTGTATTTGTTCCCAAGAAAGATTTGTAACCGGATAGTAGGCGTAGGCGGGATTGGTTAGATAGCCATTGATGTAGGCTTCATTTAACGCCAAGGCTTTGGAATTACCAGGGATATGAGGTAGTGCTTGCAACAGTACAAAGGGATAATCTAAATAAACTTTATGAAGCCATTGCAGGTAAATCACATAATTAATATTAGGTTCTTCCATAATACCAACATAGAACGAAGGCATAGTATCATTTCCTTCAATCAATACCATATCGGGAGGTGCTGTTTGTCCCGGAAGAGCAAAATTTATTTTACGCACTTTCTTGAAATAAACATTATTTGAGCAAGTGATAAATAATAAGGAAGCGGTCAGGAGTATTATAATTTTAGATATCTTCATTGTTTATAAAATTGTTACTTGCAATAAATTGTTGTTAAACCAGCTAAACTGCTACCATTCTACTTTATGTCCCTTTAGTACTGGAGTACCGGTGTACGGCAGCACACATCTGAAACCCACTTTTGGACTATGTCCATTTTCCCACAAGAAGGATCGATCAGTTGTTGTATTTCCGCAGGCCCCAGCTCTTACAACACGTTTACGATGAGTACCATCAGTTTCTAAACTAACCTTTACTGGTGAGCCATTTGAGTATAATCCTAATATTCGAAAAAATTTCATTCTGCCGAGACTATCTGGACTGACTGGGGTCCCATCAAAGTTATATTCTCCAGGATCAGTCAAATTAAAGCCTCCTGATTTTAGCACCTGTATCCAGTTTGAATTTAGTTCCGGGCTAGAGTCGTATTTGTCAAGAAGTATTTCGAATACACATTGCGTTTGATTCACAGAATTTAAGTCGTTTGGTGAATATGCAAGAATGGACTGGGCTATGGCTCGACAGTTTCTGTACAAGCTATCTCGCTCAACCAGCGATATTAAAGAAGGTGGACTTCTATATTTCCTTACAAATCCGGTAGTATCATCCCAAAAATCTGTGCCCCATTGCTGTAAAAAGTAACCCTCATTATAGACTTGGTATGGAGCATTCTTCCTATCTGGATAAGAGGTTAAAACAAAGGTTTTAGTGCCCTCACGAATGTATTCCCATTCCGCCTCGCTCGGCAGGCGATATCCTGTAAATAAAATCCCAGAATTTAAGCTTCTGGCATTACGATTTGCAAACCTTGACTCAAACGTGTTGGCAAAGTGTCCTATACTAAAATAGATGAAAGCTTCGGTATTGAAATTTTCATTATTAATCGGGTATGGCTCAAATGGAAGGGTGCCAGTTTCAATAAGTATGGACTCGTTTAGGCGATCTGTTTTCCATGCTAAATACTTTTGGATCTGCTGCCATGTTAGATTTACAACGGGATAATAAGCGTAATTAGGATTAGTCAAAAAGTTTCTGATATACGCTTCATTTATTTCTAATCCACCTGTATCATTTAATTCATGTGGCAAGGCTTCGCAAAATACCTGGGGGTAACTTTTATATACCTTATATAACCATCGCAGGTAAGTTACGTAGTTAATGTTGGGTTCAGGCATAGTGGACACATAAAAGGATGGCATAGTATCATTCCCTTTGATAAATACCATATCAGGAGGTGCCGTTTGTCCGGGAATGATATAGTTGTTGATGGGCGTTTTCCCGCTTTGCCCAATGTAGGAACAGGCCGAGAAAACAACACAAATCAGAAGTATAAGAAATCTCATTGTTCTTCGGGTCTTGGGTTGTGAGTTGCTGACATATTTGAGGTCACAATGCTATATTTACCATTTTACCTTATAATCTTTTAAAACCGGAGTGCCCGTGTATGGTAGCACACACCTAAAACCGACCGTGGAACTGTGCTGATCTTCCCAGATAAATGACCTGTAATTCCCTGGCTTTCTCCACGTTCCACCTCTGACAACCCGTTTGCGCAATGTACCATCTGTCTCTATGCTAACCTTGATAGCATTACCATTCGGATAGAAACCAAGAATTCTAAAGTCCCTCATTCGGCCAATAGAATCCTTTTCAATCATCCGTCCTTCCGAATCTTTCAAAGCTGGACTGGTCAAATTAGACCCACCCGAATCCAGTACTTCCAACCAGTTTGAATTTAAAGTCATGATACTATCATATTCATCCAGAAGAATTTCAGCAACACCTGACTCCTGCTGAATTAAACCGTAATAATTACTTGAATACTCCTCAAGAGATCGAACTATTTGATAAGAGATACTATCGTTTTCATTTGTTTGAGGAATACCAGCAGAGGAAATCTGATAAAGCAGGTTGATATCCTTATCATGGAATCTGGTTATTTGCTCTGCATCGCTGTCATAAAAGCCACTCCGACTCCAGAAGTAATTTCCCCATCGTAGCAAGAAAAAATCCTCATCATATAGTTGTGGTGGCAGTTGCTTGCTTTTATTAATTCTATTAGTAGATTGAGTGGAAATGCTATTCATATACACCCATTCCGCTTCTGTCGGCAAGCGGTATCCGGGAAATAATATTCCCGAATTATAACTTCTGCTCATCAGTGCGCCCTGATAACTTTTCCGATTAAATTTGTGATTCTTATCCTCCTTGTAACGGCTGATGTCATATTGCTCAAAAACAAATGCTTCTGTATTAAAATTTTCTTCATTAACCTGGACAGGATAAAAAGGTGCCAATCCTAATTCAATTAGAATTGCTTCATTCAACCTGTCAGTTTTCCATGCCAGGTATCGCTGAATCTGTTTCCAGGTCAGGTTTACTACAGGATAATATGCATAAGCAGGATTGGTTAAATAACCCGTGATGAAGGGTTCATGTAATGCTAATGCATCAGAATCATTGGGTATGTGCGGGAGTGCATCCCCCAATACTTGTGGATAATCTATATAAACTGTGTGAAGCCATTGCAGGTAAATTACATAATTGATATTGGGTTCTTCGGTAATTCCAACATAAAAGGAAGGCATGGTATCATTTCCTTCAATAAATACCATGTCAGGTGGGGCCGTTTGCCCAGGAAGCGCATAGTTTCTTTTCGGCACTTCTTTAAAATACACATCACTTGAGCAGGTGCAGAGAAAGGCGGTCAGGATGAGCAGTGATGGTATTCTTAGGTTATTCATACGTTGGTTTTGCAATGATCAATATTGACAAATTTAACGATGTCTGAGCAATCGTATCATCCACTCCCTGTGCAAAACCACCTTCTGCATTCCCATCAGTTCTCTCTAATTTTACCCTTTTTTCACAGCCTAATTTAATCCGTCATTCTGAGAGGAACGAAGCGCAGCTAAGAATCTGGAGGAGTGTTGCACGCCCGGTGATTCATGCACCGGATTCTTCTAATGTTGGATGATTGAAATTACCAAAGCCGTGCTTTGTCATAAAGATCAAATATCTGATCTCTACTTAATCACGTTCATTCGTTCAGCCCGGCACTGCGCAATTAAAAGACGATCAAAGGGATCGCGATGGTGAAATGGCAGTTGCTGCAATTGCAACAAGTGCTGAAAGGAGATTGGGAGTATTATAAAACCGTTCACGTTGATTAACCGCTCAATCTCTTCAAATGGTTGATGCAGGTCAAGTTTGCCAATGCTCACCTTAATAGAGATTTCCCAGATGGAGCCGATACTGACGTAATTTATAGCGTCAGCATGTTCAATGGCATTTATGGCTGAGGATGACAGATGGGGATCATCTTCCAGAAACCAAATCAACGTATGGGTATCCAGCAAGTTTTTCATCACATGTAGGCTGCAAAATCATCCAAAGGTTCATCAAATCCAGGTTTCATCGTGAAAGTACCTTTTCCACTGCCGAGTTTCGGCTGCTTATTTTTGAAAGGCTTCTGCCTTTTTTCCATGAGGTATGGTTCCTGATTTTTAACTCCTGCACGGCCGCCCTGTTCTGCTATTCTTTTTTTTTGCAAAAGAAATTCGATGAAGTCCAGAACCTCCGCCTGAAGGTCGGTCGGCAGTTCCTTTAGCCTGTGAAGTAACACCTGATTCATTTTATCAAGAATTAAGTTTAACAATTGAATTAACAAGTAAAAGATTTACCATTGTTTGGCATTTGAAATAGAAGATGGTCAAAGATACCTGATCTTTCTGGTTTTTGAGGCCGAAGGTAGCTACTGCTTTCACTTAACCTTTGTGCAAAACCTCCACCACCTTCCCCATCATTCTCCCTAATTTTACAGCTTTAAAGAATTAATAAAAGCTATTCTACCAAGCTCGTCATTCTAAACGAAACGAAGCGATAGTGAAGTGCAGTGAAGAATCTGGTAGTGTGCTCCACGCCAAGTGACTCAAGCACGAGATTCTCCCGGAATGTGGCCGGGACGAGTTTCGCTGCGCTCAGAATGAGGATAATGGAAATGACTGAATGAAATTGGGAAGAAGCCGTAAACTTTGAACGCAGAACTCGGAACGCAAAACGCAGAACGAAATGCCTAAGCCAAAAGACGTGGTGGAGACACCACTGATGAAGCAATATTACCAGATAAAGGGGAAGCACCCGGACGCGCTGCTGCTGTTCAGGGTGGGGGACTTCTATGAGACGTTTGGCGAGGATGCCAAGAAGGCGGCTGAGATCCTGGGGATTGCACTGACCAAACGGGCGAACGGCAAGGCGAGCCATGTGGCGCTGGCGGGGTTCCCCTATCACAGCCTCGATACCTATTTGCCCAAGTTGATCCGCAGCGGGCAGCGGGTAGCCATTTGCGAGCAGCTTGAGGACCCCAAGAAGACCAAGACGATTGTGCAGCGTGGGGTGACGGACATCGTAACGCCCGGTACTTCAGTGGACGACAAGATGCTGGAGAACAAGCAGAACAACTTTCTGGCTGCCGTTCACTTTGAGGAGGACATCATGGGCGTGGCGCTGCTCGATCTCTCCACGGGCGAGTTCCTGACCACCGAAGGGCAAAAGGACTACATCGAGACGCTGCTGCAAAGCTTTAAGCCTTCGGAGGTGGTGTTTAGCAAAGACAAGCAGGGCAATTTCGAGAAGCAGTTCGGGAACCGTTTCTACACCTTCGTACTGGAGGATTGGCTTTTCAACTACGACTATGCGCGGGAGAAACTCATTAGCCAGTTCAAGACCAAGAACCTGAAGGGCTTTGGTATTGAAAGCATGAAAGCCGGCATAGTGGCGGCTGGCGTGGCGCTACACTACCTCAGCGAGAACAAGCACAACCAATTGCCGCACATCAACCGCATCCGCAGGCTGGAACCGGAAAAGTACGTGTGGCTGGACCGCTTCACTATCCGCAACCTGGAATTGCTGGATTCCTACCAAATTGATGGCACACCACTCATCAAGGTCGTTGACCGGACGCTGTCGCCCATGGGTTCGCGGCTGATGAAGCAGTGGCTGGTCATCCCGCTCAAGGAACTGCGGCCCATCCTGGAACGGCAGAATATCGTGGAGCACCTGTTCCAAAATTCCGAAACGACTGAGGCGCTGGAGCAGCAACTCAACAGTATTGGCGACCTGGAGCGGCTCATTAGCAAGGTGGGAATGCAGCGCATCAACCCGCGCGAGCTGAACCAGGTGATGGCTGCGCTCAACTGCATCAGGGAGATCAAGCGCATCTGCACGGAGAGCGGCAACGAAAACCTGATGAAGGTGGCGGAGCAGATGAACCCCTGCGACAGCGTTTGCGACAAGATCGGCAGCACTTTGCAGGACGATCCGCCTGTGAACATTACGAAGGGCGAACTGATCCGCGATGGCATTTCTGAGGAACTGGACGAGTACCGCAATCTCACCAAAACCGGAAAGCAATATTTGGTGGACATGCAGCAGAAGGAAATTGGCCGCACTGGGATTTCTTCTCTCAAGATCGGCTTTAACAGCGTATTTGGCTACTACCTGGAGGTGACGCACAAACACAAAGACAAAGTGCCGGAGGAATGGGTGCGCAAACAAACGCTGGTAAACAGCGAGCGCTACATTACAGACGAATTGAAGGAATACGAGGAGAAAATTCTTAATGCCGAGGAGAAAATTCTGGAAGTAGAAACGCAGCTTTATCAGGACCTTGTTTTCTACTGCACGGATTACATCCAGCCGGTGCAACAAAATGCTAATCTGGCGGCCCGTCTGGACTGCCTGCTGGCCTTTGCCACCGTGGCGCGCGACAACAACTACGTGAAGCCGGAGGTGAATACCAGCCATATTATTGAAATCAAAGATGGGCGCCACCCGGTCATTGAACAGCGGCTGCCGATGGACGAGGAGTACATCCCCAACGATGTGTACCTGGACAACGACACGCAGCAACTCATCATCCTTACCGGCCCGAATATGTCCGGGAAATCGGCACTGTTGCGGCAGACGGCCCTGATCGTACTGCTGGCACAGTGTGGCGCTTTTGTCCCAGCCAAAGAGGCCAGGATCGGGTTGGTGGATAAGATATTCACCCGCGTGGGGGCCAGCGACAACCTCAGTTCGGGCGAATCAACCTTTATGGTGGAGATGATTGAGAGTGCCAGCATCCTCAACAACCTCAGCAAGCGCAGCCTGATTTTACTCGATGAAATTGGACGCGGCACCAGCACTTACGATGGCATCAGCATCGCCTGGGCCATCACCGAATACCTGCACGCCAATCACTTCAAGCCCAAAACGCTGTTTGCCACCCACTACCACGAACTCAACGAGATCAGCAAAAAGCTGAAGCGCGTGAAGAACTTCCACGTGAGTGTGAAGGAGGTGCAGGACAAGGTGATCTTCCTGCGTAAGATGCTGGCAGGCGGCAGCGAACACAGCTTCGGGATCCACGTGGCCCAAATGGCTGGTATGCCCGAGGCCATCGTGAAGCGCAGCAAGGAGATTCTGGTGCAGTTGGAGAGCCAGCGGGAAAGCATGGACAGCCGCAAAAAAGCCAACGGTAAACAGATACAGCCTCAAGTACAGTTATCCCTCTTTGAATACGATGACCCGGCTGCCCTGAAGCTGAAGGAGGAGTTTCAGAAGATCGAGATTGACTCCATGACGCCTATCGAGGCGCTGATGAAGCTGAACTATTTGAAGAGTTTGTTGGGGAAGGGGTGAAGATTTGGAAATGTGTTAATTTGAAAATTTGAAAATGGGAGGGGGCGCAGTTTTAACGGATAAAGCGGATTGACACAGATCAGTTAAACTTGAAGAATATTGCTGTTGTAACTTTACGTAAAAAATCTACTTATGAAAATTCTGTTGGATATAAAAGATAATAAAGCTGCTTTCTTCCTGGAGCTGTTGAAAAGCCTTTCGTTTGTGAAACAGGCTACTCCAATTACCGAGGCTAAAGCTGAACTGATGGAGGATATAAAAGCTGCGGTTGAGGAGCTGAAGTTGGTGAAGGCGGGCAAACTTGAAGCACGAAATGCTGAAGACCTGATTGATGAATTATAGTGTCAAGGTTCTTCCAAGATTTGAGAAACTCCTAAAGAGGCTGGTTAAAAAGTACCCTTCTTTAAAATCAGAATATACTGAACTTGTCAGGAGTTTAAGGAATGATCCAGAGCAAGGAACTGCCATAGGCCATAACTGCTATAAAATCCGCTTGGCCATAAAATCAAAAGGGAAGGGGAAATCCGGAGGGGCGAGGATCATTACGCACATCGTAGTTACTTCCGAGATAGTTTACCTTCTTTCAATTTATGATAAATCGGAGCAGGCAGATATTACTGACAAAGAACTGCGGGAACTTCTTAGATCAATCCCTAAATGAGGGATTAGGAACGAAACTTTTCATGTACAGCTATCCCTCTTTGAATACGATGACCCGGCTGCCCAAAAGCTGAAGGAGGAGTTTAAGAAGATTGAGATTGATTCCATGACGCCTATCGAGGCGCTGATGAAGCTGAATTATTTGAAGAGTTTGTTGGGGAAAAACTGAAGAATGAAATGAAAAAATCGAATATTTCCAAGAAAGATGAGGAAGCCTATTATCTCTACCGTTTCATTTCTGCTATGCATTTGGAAAATGAAATTATAGACATAGAATATGGAATTAATGAAGAGGAGGAACCAGACTTTATTATTAACCTAATAGAGGGGAAAAAGGTGGCTATAGAAATGAAGGCAATTTCAGACGAAGCATTTATTAGGCAATCCAGCGAAAACTCTTTGGTGGCCGGTGGGGCTAAGAAAATGTGGGAAGCCTTACATCGACAATCTTTACAGGTATCAATGAATCTAGGTCCTTTTAAAGATAGATCAAAGGCTATTGACATTATTATTAATGAGTTAGAAAAGCAGAAAGTACAGGATTGGTCACGGTCAGAGTTTAATCAAATAATTATATGTGCTGAGGAAAGCGAATTACCCCATCCTTTGTATTATATAAAAGCGACATTTTTTCCCCAAGTAGATGAAGGTTGTTGGTTTGTACATCAAGGTAGATGGATTCCCGATTTGTCTGAGAAAAAGCTAAACTGTCTGATATCCGCCATTAATGATCAGTTCTATAAATATAAGATGCGCGACATCTACGATGAATACTGGGGAATTCTAGATGAATACTGGGGAATTCTAATTGAAGGAAAATCAAGTGATCATTATAATCCATTAGGTGGAATGTTCGAAATTTCAAAGGAGATATTGCCGAAGAATTCCTTACAATGTCATCGAAGATTTATCTTTAAAAGCTTAAGCGGTAAAATAGTTGAATTTTAACGATTTGGGGAGATGGTGAACGTAGAGGCAGCTGATGAAGCTGAACTATTTGAAGAGTTTGTTGGGGAAGGGGTGAAGATTTGGAAATGTGTTAATTTGAAAATTTGAAGAATATTAAAGAAAAGCGCAATTTGGAACCGGAGAACATTAAGAGTATAGAGCAGCAACAGCTCATATCCAATCTTTCACCAACACTTTTTTGGGATGTGGATCGTGATACCATTGATACTGAGAAACATGCGCCTTATATCGTACAGCGCGTGGTTTCAATGGGTACATGGGAGGACTTCAAACTGATAAAGGCATTTTATGGAATGCCAGGATTGCGGGAAATTGTCACCAACCTGCGCTATCTTGATGACCGGGTTTTGCACTTTTGCAGCGCTTACTTTGACGTGCCGATCACAGAATTCAGATGTTACACACAAAAGCAGTTGAACCGCCCCTCCTGGAACTATTGAGAAGTTTCATGGCGCGGGATTACCTTCAGCAATTCGTGTTGGTGGGCGGAACAGCCTTGGCCCTTCAGTTAGGCCACCGGAAATCCATTGACCTATATCTATTTACTTTGGCTGATTTCAGTTCTGATGATGTGATTCGTCATTTGCAGGATGATTATAAAATCCATGTGCTGGAAAAGCACCCGCAGACAATTATCTGTCAGGTTCAAGGAATTAAAGTGGATTTCATCAGGTTTCATTATCCCTTTCTGAAACCGGTTATTGAAGATGAAGGAATCAGGATGCTGTCAGTTGAGGATATTGCCCCAATGAAATTGGACGCCATTACCGGCCGGGGAAGCAAAAAGGATTTTTACGATCTGTACTTTCTTTTAAAAAACTATGCGTTGACTGAGCTTCTGTCGCTATACCAGAAGAAGTACCCACACGAAACCATATTTCATATAATCCGCAGCCTGACCTACTTCGTGGATGCAGAATCTGACCCTGATCCGATGCTACTAAAAAATGACATCACATGGCCAGAGGTGAAGCGAAAAATTATTAGCGTGGTGCAGAAAATTTGATTGGAAGATGACGATATCGTCTCCAAATACCTGCATATCCACTTCCAAGACCAAAGTACAGCTCGCAACCCAGGAATGCCTTGATTTCCTCACGATTCAGATCTGCACATTTAGTGGCAGATCGGATTTACGCGAATCCGTTAATCCTGGTCAAAAAGGATTTTATAGAAAGAGGTGCAGGTTCCCTCTTTATTTTGCCATCACACCTTTTTTCTCATATTCGGGTAGGTTAAAGATAAAGCTGGTTCCGCTGTTGCGACTGCTTTTTACTTCTATTTTGATGTCGTGCAGGTCAAGGATTTTACTGACGATGGCAAGGCCCAGGCCGGTGCCCATCATATCGAGGGAGCCGTGGTTGCTGCGACTGCGGTAGCGATCGAAAATGTAGGGCATTTCATCCTGACGGATTCCGGGGCCGTTGTCTGACACCCGCACCTCCACACCTTTTCTGATGCGCTGTAGCTCAACGGTGATTATGCCTCCGGTGGGGGAGAATTTCAATGCGTTGTCCAACAGGTTTTGAATAGCCCGTTCCATCATCGAGACATCGGCATATACGGGCGGGAGGTCCTTGGTCAGTACCGGGCGAATGCTGATGCGTTTCTCCTCTGCCACCAGTTGGTACTTTTGGGTGATATCCTGCACCAGCTCATTAATGAAGAATGGTTCCTTTTGCGGTAGTTTCTGGCGGGCTTCCAATTTAGATAGTTCAAAAAGCTCGTCAACCATGCTGCGCATACGTTCCATGCTCTGGGCCACCGTATCGAGGTAGTCTTTTCGCTCCTCGTGGGTCAACGATTGCTGCTTAATGATGAGTGTCTCAATGTAGCCATTCATTAGTGCCAGAGGCGTGCGCAGATCGTGGGATACGTTGGCGATTAGTTCTTTGCGCAGGTCGTGGGTCTTCTTCAATTCTTCAATATTGGCTACAATGGTATCGGCCATTTCATTGAACGCCACCGCCATTTGCGACAGCTCGCCATTGTCCTTCACCGGGATGCGGGCGCTGTAATCTCCCTTTTGGAATCGTTTTACTTCCTGGATAATGGTGTTGAGATACTTGGTAATTAGCCAGATGGCGATGAGGCCGATTATTAAAGCGGCCACCAATGCGATGGCCATGGAAAACGTGCCGAGCCGCAGGATATAACTCCCCAGAAGGAAGTCGGTGACCGAAACAAACTCCTCACTCACCAGGATCACGTAAATATAGCCGATAATCCGGCCATCTTCCACTACAGGTGCAGCAGAAAACACCTTCTCCGTATTGGGATGGCGGGGATCTATTCCGGTGATAAAACTTTCACCTTTTGCCTCAATAAATTCGTGCATAGGCCCAAGCGGTACCTGGTCAATCTTTATTTTTTTCTCCGGTGCAAAAAAGGTAAGGATGTTTCCTTGAGCATCAAGCAGGTAAACTTCTACACTTGGATTGATTACCATGATATTGTGGAATAGCTCCTTGACCACTTCCTCATTCACCTCACCATTCACAAAAGGAGAGACGTCACCTACTATATGCTCCGCAATCTTGGCATTCAGGCGTTGATTGGCTTCCTGGTAATAGAGCTGCGTAGAGCGGGCAGAGATATAGGCATAGGTAAAACCGGTCACAACGAGTAGCAGCAACAGGATTGCCGATATCCGCCAAAAAAGGCTACTAAAGATCTTTTGTTTAGTCATCAAGCTCAATATTTAATATTAATTTTATTGTTCATTATTATTGGGCATTTAATTCATTGATTATTGGTGTAATTTTAATTCCCTATTTTTTAATTAAACTATCAAATTCAGAAACTTTTTTTGAAATTAATAATAGAATGGAATTATATTTCCGCGAACCGGTATCCTATACCCCAGGCAGTGAGGATGTATTCGGGTTTGCCCAGGTTCTTTTCTATTTTGCTACGAAGTCGGTTAATATGGCTATTTACTGTGTGTTCGTAGCCATTGAATTCGTAGCCCCACACCAGGTTCAGTATCTGTTCGCGGGTATAGCTTTTCCCAGGGGTCGAGGCCAACAAAACCAGCAGGTCGAATTCCTTGGGCGTTAGTTCAATGCGTTCATCATCAATAGCTACCTTCCGTTTTTCCTTATCAATCATTAATTCTCCCAGGCGAAGAATGCTTTGGCCGTTGCTCTGAATTTCTTTTTTAATCATGCGTTCCCGCCTAAAAATGGCCTTGACCCTGGCAATAAATTCCCTGACGCTGAAGGGTTTGGTCATGTAGTCGTCTGCGCCACATTCCAGCCCGATCACTTTGTCTATCTCCTCTGATTTAGCGGTCAGCATCAGGATGGGCGTGGTGATGTCATGTGCCCTAATCCGGTTACATACCTCGATGCCATCCATCTCTGGTAGCATGATATCAAGAATGATCAGGTCATATTGCTGAGTCAGTGCTTCTTGGAGGCCATCTTCACCTGTGCCGGCCTGCTTCACTTCGCAATCGAGGTCCTTCAGGTGAATCTTCAGCAAGTCCGCCATATTTCGGTCATCTTCTACTACCAGGACGTTTTTCATACCAGCTAATTTAAAAGGCCTTTATCACGAAAGGATAACAGAGACTTCATTTCGATAATTCAGGTTGGTAGGCGACAGAAAAAATCCTGCACCTCCAGGCTGGAAATGCAGGATTGATTAGGCAAAGAAATAATTTGGCTTTGTCTACTGCACCGAAACAATAGGGCAGTTCACATTGGCCACGCCCATTGCCAATACGTTCGCGTTTTGGGCCGAGGACAAATCCATTACGTTGTCAAAATCCATATTGTCATAGACACTCACCGACCAGAGCGGGGAATAACCGGCATCAGATGGGATGGTTGCCACCACATTGTGGGTCTGGGCTGACCACATTTCTGTAACGAAGCCGGAAGGCGGCCCACTGGTGGGATCATTCATATCTGGATTCTTATTGAAAGTGACATAGATAGGTGAAATCGGGACCATGTTGCTTCCAGTTGTCATCAGGTTCTTTTCCTCAAAAGAGAAATAAAGGACCACCTGGTCTTTGTACCATCCGCGGATGAGGCCAGAAGTTCCGCCACCCATGCGCTTGGAAGCGATGCTGCCTTCAGAAACCACCGGACAGTTGACCAGGGTAGTGGTCGCTTCAATCGTGTAGCCTTTGTCAATAATCTCCTGGCGGCTGGTAACTACGTTGGCAGTGTAATCGGCAGGTACGGTAACTTTGTGTACATGCCAAAAATCATTGTAGCCGCCATCTCCAGGAACCACATCAATGATGTTAAGCTGTCCGTCTACCGGCATGCTTTCTCCTTGCCTGAACAGGACGAAAATCGGTGCCGGATCGGTTGGCTGTACGTCAAAATTGTAGTATTCCACCATTTGCCCATTAGGCCCTAATCCTTTGGTAATAAAAGGAGGCATATCATAATTTATGGGCGAGTTGGCAGCCGGCAGGTTTGGATTAGCACTTCGCATCATCAATGTAGCAGCCTCATCACTGAAACGATCCACACTTACCTTAGGGGCCGTATCAGGGTCTACAGGTTGCTCAGCCATAGGTTGCATGTCATCATCGTCATCCTTACATGCGGTAAATGACATACTCGACATCATCAAAAAAATCAGCAGGAATTTCAATTTTTCAATTTTCATGGTAACTGGTTTTTGTTTAAAGTGCAATGTTACCCGAAGAGTATCACAGAAGTTTCACGAGAAAATAAAGGATTAAAAAACTGACCATTAAATTATAGTAAATCCTGCTGCTACAGGGAAAGCCTGGGCTAAAGGAGATTGTCACCAGTCTCCGGTATCTGGACGACCGGGTTCTGCACTTTTGCAGCGCTTACTCTGATGTTCCGATCACAGAATTCAGATGTTATATACAGCAGCAGTTAAACCGCCCCTCCTGGAATTACTGAGCAGCTCCATGGCGCGCGGGATTACCTGAAGGAGTTTGTGCTGGTGGGAGGCACTGCACTCGCGCTTCAGTTAGGCCACCGCAAGTCTGGAGTTGATATATTTGAATGGACACTAAGTTAAGTCATAGAAGCAGTTTTTTTCTAAACCTTCTATTTGATACTATTTCACGAAGCCATATTCTCATTTATAAATCCATAGCCTTGTAGGTATCATTGAACCACCTTTGGCAATGATACACAGTCAACTTCCACGAACTCTATGAACTTGAATACACAGCCGCAGAAATAGCTATGCACAGTTTGTTTAAAACAACTTCCCTCAATTCCTTCACCTTTCAACACACTCCGTTAAATTTGCCTCATGGAGTTAAGAACAGATTTGTATTTAGGTGACTGCCGAGAAATTCTGGAAGAAATTCCAGATAATTCGGTGGATTTCATTTTCACATCACCACCCTACGCTGATCAGAGGAAAACCAGCTACGGTGGTATTCCTCATCAGAAGTATGTGGAGTGGTTCTTACCTATAACTGAACAACTGCTAAGGGTTTTGAATCCCAAAGGCACTTTTGTCCTGAACATTAAAGAGAAGGTGGTTAGTGGTGAGCGCAGTACCTACGTCCTAGAGCTCATTTTAGAGATGCGAAGGCAGGGATGGTTATGGACAGAAGAATTCATTTGGCATAAAAAGAACAGCTATCCTGGGAAATGGCCCAATCGCTTTCGTGATGCCTGGGAAAGGATTCTTCAATTTAATAAGGAGAAGAATTTTAACATGTATCAGGAAGAGGTCATGGTCCCAATGGGAGATTGGGCCAAAACAAGACTCAAAAAATTGAGCAAAACTGACAAGGCAAGGGATGAATCAAAGGTGGGAAGTGGTTTCGGGAAGAACATATCAAATTGGCTTACTAGGGAGAAGGCCTTTCCAACTAACGTGCTTCATCTGGCTACAGAATGCAATAACAAAAATCATAGTGCTGCCTTTCCTGAAGGATTACCGGAGTGGTTCATCAAACTCTTTTCAAAACAGGGGGATACCGTTCTCGATCCATTCATGGGATCTGGAACAACAAATTACGTAGCGCATCGAATGAAGCGCAATTCAATCGGAATCGAAATCGTCCCAGAATACTATGAGATGGTAAGGAAAGAAATTCCATCAGTTGATCATTACCTATTAGAACCAAAAGTTGAATATGGCAAGACTAAAGCTAACGGAAGTATCAAAGTACGTTGAGGAGAATATTGGAATCTTCCACAAGAAGCGGATAAAAAGTCTTGATAATTTGAGCTTAGTTCGAGTCTTAAGACGAAAAAACCCCTATCTATTCAAAGCCAAACATATTCTCACAGCTGATGAAATTGTTAGAGGAATTGTGGATGCTCATATCTCATCAAGTGAGGAGGGAATTTTCGGTGATTGGTTGGAAGGTCTGGCAATATTCATCAACGAAAAAGTCTACAACGGCAGGAAGTCCGGCATTAATGGTATTGATCTAGAATTTGATAAGGACGACAGGCGATATCTTGTCAATATCAAATCTGGTCCAAATTGGGGAAATAGCAGTCAAATCGCTAAGATGATCACTGACTTCAAAAAGGCAAAGATCGTTCTGCGTACTAGCAATTCTGGAGTGAATGTGGTGGCAGTAAACGGTTGCTGCTACGGCAGAGATAACAATCCTGATAAAGGTGAATTTTTCAAGTATTGTGGACAGCGTTTTTGGGAATTCATTTCTGATAATCCTGATCTCTACACGGACATTATAGAACCTCTGGGACATAAAGCTAAAGAAAAGAATGAAGAATTCATGGAGTCTTATTCACAGATGATCAACAAATTCACCCGCACCTTCAGCAATGATTTTTGCGATGAAAATGGTGCAATTGATTGGGAGAAGCTGGTAAAGTTCAATTCAGGAGAGATTAAGAAGTAGACTTAGAGCCTTTAATGATTTTCCTGCCGTCCATCAGCTCGGCCAGCTCATTAATGCAGATTTTATTCAATGTGAAACTGTAGGAGGATATTAAATGGTTGCCCGACATCCCGCTCCAGAATATCTTTAGTCCTCCATTCCGTTGCGAATCAAGGAATATCCCCATTATAAGTATAAACCCTCCCCGTGAGTTCCAGCAGCGTGAATTCACTTTTTTTATGACTCCAGATCAGACAGCGTATATTATGTGTCATTCCTTGTTTGGGTTTTATGATATGCTTGTACAGAAACCGGTAAGGTCCGCCTTCAGGGCCATACAGCCTGTCCTTTACTTCAATCTGTAGCCATTCCAGTTGCTTGTTGTTTTTATCATTCACCTGAAAAACTATAAGGGGAAGTTGGCCCGGATCGTCAGTTGCCACATCAAAACTTATTTCAACAAAACTTAATGCGTCATCCGGAACAGGTATGCGGCTGTAAATGCTATCCCATTCCTTATCCTCATTGAATTTGATCTTTTTCGGTAAAACATCTTTACCATCGAATAATACCCTGGGAGAGAGATATTCATCCATGACTTCCTTTGGTATCAGACGATTTCTTACGCAGACATATTCTCCCACAATTTGATGGAGATCAGCTTTTCTCCTTATTTGTTTCCTCAGGGGTTGGTAGGTGCTGTCATTCGGCAATCTGGTCAGGGACATATCAGGATTAATCTGGTGCAAAATATCACCGGTGATAAAATGCAATCCGTCAATAAAATCACTGGTAGTCCGTTCGGTGGTCATCAAAGGGATCTGATGAATATTGCGAAAGCCGGCAACTGTATCCAGCGCCAAATCAAACCAATGCTGCCCTGGCGGAAGATCAATCGCGAATTTTTGGTGCATAAGGTTGAGCACTGTCGGCATAAGGTTTCGCTGCGAATTAATAGCAGCCATTTTTTTAGAGCGCTTTAACAATGGCGAATATACCAGCAAAGGGACGTGATACATATCAATTTCATCTCTGATCGAAGCAGTCATCCGGTGATCTCCAAATATGAAAAAAACGGTATTTTCATAATCCGGCCTTTTTTTATATTCTTCTATAAAGTCCTGTATTTCTTTATCGGCATACAGGTAACTGGCATAAATGCCGGCACCTTGAAGTATGCTTTCTTTATATTTCTCATTAATTGAAGAAGTATCTACCATTTGCTCAACCCTTTCAATATAGGACGCAATGCCCGGTACTCTGAAAGGCTCATGCGTTGATAAAGTGAGCAGCGTATTCATCAACGGTTGCAAAACATTTTCATTCCTTAAAGAATCCAACATTTGAAAATACCTTAAATAAAGGTCTTCATCATGGTATCCCCAAACGTAGCCATGCTTGCTAAAGGAGTCAGGGAAATTTACATCTTCAACCAACAGGTCCACGTTATGATACTGAAAGTAATAATCCATGGAAGTAAAACCTGCCCAGCCGGCATAAAAGAAGCCAGTGTGGTAGTTGTTCTTTTTTAAAATGGAATAAAGAGAAAGGTGCCGGGGCATTTCTTCCCTTTGTTCGGTAAAGCCCTCGCGGCCAAAAGGTAGCGCCCCAGTTGCAGAAGGAATGGCGGCAAAAGTTCGCTGTCCGTTTCCAATAAAATTGGGCCAATACAATGAATGGTTGGCCAGTGAATCGAGAAAAGGCGTGAAGCTTCCTAAATAAGAATTATCCCCGGAAATAGCGCCCCCCAAACCTTCTACAATTAAAAAAACAATGATAGGTGGTTGTGCCTTTAAATTCATAAAAGGGCCGAGCACATCTTCCGGTTTTCCCGCCTTGTGCCACATCGGAAAGCGCTCATCGTCCGTTTCAAAAGAAACTGCCTTTTGATGATAATCTTTAATGATCTCCCGGAATTCAGGACTGTTAAAATCTAAATCTCGATCAACTTTTATATAATAGTCATAGCTCTCTTTTAGCAAGTATGAGGGTTTGCTGATGCTTTGGTAATAATTCAGAGAAGATGAAAAATTTTCGATGTTATATATTTTATAGGAAAATTCTAAAATGGCTCCAGCTATAATCAATAAGAACATGGGTAAGATAATTCTTGGACCGGTTATTTTTTTAATTGCAAACCAGATGGGAACAAAAAGCAGGGGAATAAGCAAAATTAAAATCACGCGTAGATCAGGATTTACTGAACTGAATACAATATGCTTCACTTCATTCCACGGTGTGATGAACAATATTTCTCCTAAAGGCGCAAGGGTTGTTACAAAGTACTCGGCCAGCATGGCGCTGAACAATAACAGAATAATTTGAAATATGACCAGAAAGGATCTTCCGGCCCGGGCGGAAAGAAAGGAAAGAAGGAAAAAGGGAATGAATAAAACGGCTGATGCCCCGCAACCGAAAATGAGATCAGAGAGCAATCCTTCTGCAGGATATTCCCAAAAATTATTATTTACTGAATGAATTGCATCAAAAGAGAAGTATTCAACGATCCTGAGCAGGAGCAGGATCAATAGAAAAACCAACGTTGACCTGGTAAAAAACAGAAGGTGATGATTTAGCGATCCTTTCTTATTCATTTAAATTATTAATTATAGGTATAGGCTTTTAGATCGCAATCCTAAAGTGCTGATTTAATTCGTTTTG